>CAYMST010000090.1:0-16800 GCA_964393115.1 uncultured Roseivirgaceae bacterium
ATAGAATAGGTTAATAAGGTAAATGAGGTCATTGAAAAATGATCGATAATTAGTGTTTTCTTTAGTGTTTTGGTTAAGGTTGAAGTGCCGTTCTCTATGAGAACGGTACTGTTATTTTAGAGCTCTTCGTTTAAGAACCTAGCCGTATGACTATCTTTTACTCTGACCATGTCCTCAGGAGTACCCTGAAACAAAATATCACCTCCTCCCTTACCACCTTCAGGACCAAGATCGATAATCCAGTCAGCCATTTTAATAACATCGAGATTATGCTCGATTATTAACACTGTATTTCCTTTATCAACAAGTTTGTTAAGCACGTGCATCAAGTGATCAATATCCTGAAAATGCAATCCAGTAGTTGGCTCATCCAAAATGTAAAAAGTCTTACCGGTATCTTTTTTTGATAGCTCGGTTGCTAATTTCACTCTTTGCGCTTCTCCTCCAGAAAGAGTTGTGGCATGTTGTCCAAGTGAGACATAACCTAACCCCACTTCTGCCAAAGTTTTTATCTTCCTTACTATACGTGGCTGATTTTCAAAGAACTCAACTGCACTTTCCACGGTCATGTCTAGCACATCGCTTATGGATTTGCCTTTAAACCGAACTTCTAGTGTCTCTCGATTGTATCGCTTTCCTTTACAAGTTTCGCAAGGTACATGAACGCTCGGAAGGAAATCCATTTCGATAATTTTCATCCCTCCTCCTTCACAAGTTTCACATCGCCCTCCCTTGACATTAAACGAAAACCTACCAGGCTTGTAACCACGAATTTTCGCCTCTGGAAGGTTAGCGAACAACGAACGTATTTCAGAAAATACACCAGTGTAAGTCGCAGGATTCGATCTTGGGGTACGACCAATGGGAGATTGATCTACTTCTATTACCTTATCGATATGCTCAAGGCCTTTGATGCTGTTGTAAGCCAATGGTTCCTTTCGGGACTTATAAAAGTGCCTATTTAATATGGGGAATAATGTCTCATGAATTAACGTTGACTTACCACTTCCCGAGACACCGGTAACACAAATCATCTTTCCTAGTGGAAAATTGACGTTCACATTTTTCAGATTATTACCGACAGCACCGTTAAGTTCAATACTAGATTCTTTTCCTTTCCTGCGCTGGTTTGGAACACGAATACCACGTTGACCATTCAGGTATTCGGCCGTAACTGTGGCCCTATTTACAAAGCTATCAGGTGCCCCACTGGAAACAATTTCTCCTCCATGTCGTCCAGCTCCCGGCCCGATATCAATGATATGATCCGATGCCAGCATCATATCCTTATCATGCTCTACGACAATAACAGTGTTACCCAGATCTCTTAGGTTCTTAAGGGCTTCAATAAGTTTGACATTATCTCGTTGGTGTAGACCAATACTTGGTTCGTCAAGAATATACAGTACTCCCACTAGTTGAGTACCTATTTGTGTAGCTAACCGAATGCGTTGAGCCTCTCCGCCGGATAGTGTCCTCAATGGTCTATCTAGTGTTAAATAGTCGAGTCCAACGTCTAGTAAAAAGGATATCCTCTTTCTAATTTCTTTTAACACCTCAGCTGCAATGAGGTTTTGTTTTTCATCCAACCGCTCTTCAATCCCTACAAACCACTCGCTGAGCTCTGAGATGGACATCATGGCCAATTCACCAATATGTTTATCTGCAATTTTGAAGTGTAGCGATTCCTTTTTCAATCTATAGCCAGAGCATGAGGGACAAGTGTTGACAATGGTAAACTCTTTCAGCCATTCCATGATCTTGTCAGACCCTGAGTTCATTTGTCCCTTCAGGTAATGAATAATACCGTTAAACTTGGTATTCCAATCAGTACCAGGATATTTTGTTGAAGCAACTTTAACGGAAATATCAGAGCCAAATAAAATCTGATCTAACACCTTCCGTGGAAGCTTATTAATAGGTGTACTAAGAGATTGCTTGTGACTTTGAAGGATCGCTTCGATTTTTTTAAAGATCCATATATCACGATACTCACCAATAGGCACTATTCCACCGCGACTGATGCTCAATGTATCGTCAGGAATTATAGATTGCTCTGTGATTTCCTCAATAGTTCCTAGTCCTTGACAATCTGGACAATATCCGTATGGCGAGTTAAAGGAGAAATTATTCGGTGCAGGATCATCATATGCCAAACCGCTCGTTGGGTCCATCAAATGTTTCGAGAAGTGCTTTACCTCGCCCTGTTCATCCATCACGAGCATGATACCTTTCCCCTGAGTCAGAGACATCTTAACAGAAGAAGTGACCCTTTGGCGATCCTCTTTTTTCACCTTAATTCGATCCACAACCACCTCAATGTCATGTGTTTTGTATCGATCCAATTGCATTTTTGGGACCAAGTCCAAAATCTCTCCATCGACTCTTACTTTTGCAAAACCCGATTTTCGTATTTGCACAAATAGTTCTCGATAGTGTCCCTTTCTTCCTTTTATTATTGGTGATAGAAAAGTGAGTTTTTGACCATCAAATTTGGAGAGCATTAAATTGATGATTTGCTCTTCCGTCTGACGGATCATGGGTTCGCCAGTAATATGAGAGTAGGCAATTCCTGCTCTCGCATAGAGGAGTCTTAAAAAATCATAGATTTCTGTTGTCGTTCCTACTGTAGACCTAGGGTTTTTTGAAGTTGTCTTTTGTTCTATAGATATAACCGGACTAAGCCCATTAATCTTATCTACATCTGGGCGTTCCATATTCCCAATAAACGAACGAGCATAAGCAGAGAAGCTCTCCATGTAACGTCGTTGACCTTCCGCATAGATGGTATCAAAAGCCAATGACGACTTACCACTTCCACTTATTCCCGTGATGACAACCAGTTGGTCACGTTTGAACTTAAGATCAATGTCCTTGAGGTTATGCTCGCGAGCACCATAAATTTCAATATGACCGTTATCTTCCTCCGACAGAACTTGCTGTTCGGTTATCATTTCTACTTTTTTGCCGTTCTCAGAATCCCCCATTCAATTATATAAAGTCTGCTTCAGGACTGATTTAAAATCTAATTTTGACTACGCAAGGCAATATGTTCGCACCGTGTCATTGTTGCACCTGGCTCCACACTTATACGCGAACTATGTATCGGGAAACCAATTCCAAGCATAGCAACGCCGAATCCAGGTTAACAAATCAGCATACGGAAATTAAAACTCACTGTCCAATTATCTGCATTCAACTAAGCCAATGGCAAAGTTGATTTATAAAACCGATAAAGCCCAAACAAGTTCAAAATGTATTTGATTTGCGTAGCTTACAGAAGGTGGCCGATCTAAATGGTCTAGAATCTATATAGGGATGTGCAAAATGTACTTTTTACCTGGTCGAACGATTAATTTTCTCCCTCTTATCCATGGATTGTACCTTCTTAGAACACTGTATGTGATGTCATTATCTATAGCGACTTGCGCCAGATCAGAAATAGTAGTAGCTACTTCTAGTTCCTGATATTTCAGCGGGGAGTAAAGGGTAGAATCGGGTATGTAAAACCCATATTTATGTTGATTTTCATAGATCTCTTTAAAAGCTAATATCCTGTAAACGTAGCGCGATGTCTCCTCATTCAAAGCCATATCATAGTAAGACTCTACTTTTTGCCAGTCCAACTGACGTCGAAATCCGTTTTGCCCCATGTTATAGGAAGCCGCTGCATTTGTCCAACTACCAAACCGGTCCTTAGCATCTGCCAAGTAATCTGCCGCAGCAGCAGCCGATTTTACAGGATCGTATCTTTCATCTACATTTCTTGATATCTGTAGTCCGTAGTCCTTACCGGTTCCTTTTAAGAATTGCCAGAACCCCACAGCATTGCTTGGAGAGATTACATTTTCCAAGCCACTCTCTATGGCCGCCAAATATTTGAAGTCGGTAGGTATCTCCCTTTCAGAAAGTACTTTGTCAAAAATGGGAAACCACCTATTGGCTCTTTTGATCTGTAGTACCATGCTAGACTGACGAAAAGTCGTGACATGCAGTTCTTTATCCAACTTTTCAAGAACCCCTTCGTCATGAAGTGGGACTTTTTCGCCACAAAATTCCAATTCACGAGGAGCAGCAAAAGGAACAATGGTTAATGGTTCTTTTTCAGTCTTTTCATTGACTTCTTTGAAGACCATTTTTTCCGCAGTCTTATTTACGCAACTGGTAATCGTAAGTAAGGCGAGTACAACTACAATCAACATTAATTTGTAGTCAACATGACTTAGTGGTCTCGGACATGCTACGGACTGGAGAAGAAAACGATTCACGATGGTAGATCAAAATTTGACACAAAAATTATGGCATGAGCAAAAAAAATCCAGCCAAAGTTAACTTGACTGGAATGGTATAAACTTTACTCTAGTTTCTATTTTAACGATCACTTAGATCATAAGATCAAATTTATCGACTAAAAATTCGGAGACAATAAATACTTCGAGTAGAACTTATCAATCTCCTCTACAGCCTCTTGTGCACTGTCAACTATCTTAATCAAATCCAAATCCTCTGGGCTGATGTTTCCCTCCTTGAGAACGGTATCCACAATCCAGTTCATCATGCCCTCCCAATAACTCTTTCCTACCAATACGATTGGGAAACGTCCGATTTTTTCAGTTTGAATGAGCGTCAACGCTTCAAATAACTCATCCAATGTACCAAATCCACCTGGCATAACAATAAATCCTTGTGAGAACTTCACGAACATCACCTTTCGAACGAAGAAGTAGTCAAAGGTGATCAGCTTATCAGGGTCGATATACTTATTATGCTCTTGTTCGAATGGAAGGTCAATATTTAGACCTACCGACTTTCCTCCTTCTTCTCTAGCACCCAAGTTACCGGCTTCCATAATTCCAGGCCCTCCACCTGTAATGACACCATAACCCAATTTTACTAAATCAGCAGCTATTGTTTGCGCACTCTTATAGTACTTGTTGTCGGCGGGTGTCCTTGCTGATCCAAAAATTGAAACACATGGCCCAATTTTAGCTAGTTTCTCAAAACCTTCAACAAATTCGGACATGACTTTAAAAACTACCCATGAGTTTGCACTAATAATTTCATGCCAGTTTTTTTCGGCAAAGGCTTCTCTTACCTTTTTTTCTTCAGATTCAAGTTGTCCATTTTGAGAAGAGCCATTGATAGGCTGGTCATTCATAGTAGGGGCAACATTTTTATTATTCATAAATAATGCAAGTTTAGTTGAACAATCATCTGGCAGAAGTTACCAGACATTTAATGAGGGCATCGGTTAAATCTCCATATTTGAACACATACCCATCATCTATTATACGTTGTGCAGAAACTTTGTTGCCACCAAGCACAATGGAAGACATCTCTCCTAGTATTAACTTAAGCATAAAGGCCGGTACCGGAGGCAAAAAAAACGGTCTGGACAATGTTTTAGCTAGCACTTTTGAAAACGCTCTGTTCGTATGCGCCGTCGGAGCCACAGCATTGTAAATACCATTAAAAGATTTTTTTTCTACGGAAGTCAAAAACATTTCTACCAAATCATCGAGATGTATCCAACTCATATATTGCTTGCCTGAACCTATAGGTGAACCTACCCCAAGCTTAAAAGGCATTGACAACTTAGGAAGCGCCCCTCCGTGTTCACTCAATACCATACCAATTCTCAACGCTACAACTCGTTCAGCATAATCACTGAGTTCGAATATCTCTCCTTCCCAAGCATCTACCACGTCAGCAAGAAATCCATTACCCTTTTCCGAGTTTTCATTGCACAGATTATCTCCCGTATCAAAACCATAATATCCTATGGCAGAGGCTGAAACAAAAGATTTTAAGTATATCCCCTTATCCTTTATCTTCCGGCGTAATAAAGCCGTTGACTCGGTCCTACTCTCTAGTATTTCCTTTTTTCTAAGGCTCGTCCATTTCTTATCTGCAACGGCGGCACCAGCTAAATGTATCACTATGTTTACACCATCAAAAGCACCATTCTCTATTGAGCCAGACTCAACATCCCATTCATAGACTTGTCCGTAAGCACTTTCCTTTTTCTTTCGCGATAAAATATTTATTTCGAAACCTAGCTCTTTGAGACGAGGAAGTAAAGCCGAACCTACAAGACCACTAGCGCCGGTAATCAATATTTTATCCATTTTTGCCATTACAATCTAATTTTACGTTACTACTTCATATAGTAACCCAATATGGCAAGAAAGTTCTTACTGTTTTTCTGTTTTTTCATAGCGTCCTGTTCTCTATCGGCACAAAACTTTGATCTTCGACTATTTGAGCGTCAAGTAAAAATCAAAAAAAAGGAATATCCATCTCTAGCTATTCAGCTTCAAGAAGATCATCGAGACGTTAAAAATTCACTGTATCGATACTTACAGCAGTATGGTTTTGTACAGAATAAACTAGGATATTATATCTACCATCCTAACAACAAGAAGAAAGATGGGGAGCGTATTAGCTCGATTAAAGTTACCGTGAGTCTAGAACGGAAAAAAAAGGAAGGGATCACCATTATCCACGCCATCCCAAGTGCCCAAGGACTTACCAAAAAAGAAACCAAAACTTTCCTTCTTGACTACAAAGTGAAGTTTTACGGTAATCAAGTACAGCAAAAGATTCGAGAGCTAGAGAACAAACAAGTTTCTATAAGTCAAAAACAAAATGCTCTACGCCTAAAACTTGATAGAAAGCCCGACGATAAAGTCCTAAAAAGTCAACGAAAAGAACTGTTAACTCAATTTGACACGCTAGAGAAAAAAATTGATGAGTGGAAGCATAAATTATTGAAACTTCAGTAAATAAAAAGCTGTAGCTAAATACACATTGGCCATGTAACCTCGAGCCGCTTACAAATCTGATTAGATCTACCATCAGAATAAGAAATGTTCAATACGTAGGTTAATACGGAGAAATAAACCGCACCTACGTCATTGGTTTTTAAAATTTCATCTAGAGGAATCGTTTGAGAATTCATGAAGCTTCTTTCGTTAACGTTGTACTTTTCATGTGCTATCCGTAACACTTCAGTTCTATAATATGACTCTGGATAGCAACCTTCTGAGGATACTATATGCTTAGATAGAAATACAGTTTCAGTTATTTCTTTCATTTCGTCTAAATTGTCTAAACGAAAAAAAGGCTTAACTGTGCCATTTGCATACAACTCATCATGACGATTAATATATTCTTCAAAGGAACTAACATCAGTACCGGATTCCTCTCCTTCCAAAACGAAGTATCTAGATGGTAAATAGATTTGGGCGCAACTACTTAGCTCTCCTGAGCATATAATATCATTTTCAGAATTAAACACAGCGTTCAAGTAATAGTCTGTTTCCAAGTCAAGTGATGACTTACTCCTGACATAATCTTTTATCAGATATTGCTCACCTTTTAACCAGTTTCCAGATTCGAGTATGCTCAGACCTACTTCCATTTCGACCTGATCATCATTCTGGGTTTGAAAAAGGTCAGTTCGTTGCATCCAGTAAGTACTATCATAGTGCATTTGAAATGCGCGATAATGTGCATTTTTTACACAATACCAGTCACCTTGTTCACTAATATCAACTACTTCTAACAGCAAACCTGCTTTTACATAAGACTCAACCTGAGCATCTACACTTGGACCTATTCTCAACGCCGCTGAATCAGTAGTGACTATTGCGTAGGAATCGTTATCTAGTGCTGAGCTCCCTTGGCTGTTCACATTATTACTAACATGCGGAGTTTCATATACCTCATCCCAACTGGGAGAGGTGCATGCACTCGTAAAAACTGTGATTACGAAAAGGAGAATGACAAGTAATTGCAAGGTCTTCATTCAAAGAAAAAATTAAGTAGCTATAGTATTCGGTCAAATTTAAGTAATTGATAGATGGGTACAGGCTCGCGAGCAGGAAATTTCAAGTCATTTTCTTCCTTCTAAAAGTATTTTCTCATATTCATAAAGGGCTTTTCAATGTATAAAAAGCTTAACACACTAAGCACTATGGTACCTGCTATAGACATCATCGCAGTCATTACCATTTCGTTCTGGTCCAGAATATGATCATTTTCCCAAAACAAGAAGTAAAATGCAAAAACCATCATTGGGTGCCATATATAAGCCGAATAGGTCAGCTGACTACAGGTATAAAATGGCTTCATGGATAAAAACGATTTAATGTGAGAAGAATACCTCGGAGCATTCAAATAAATCAGCATTAGTATGGCCAGGAAGGTAGAGAAGATATTCCTAAAGCCCACCACAAAAAGCTTTTCCCAACCGGCCAACCAGTCGATGGGAATAAGGACTATGGACATGAGCATTAAAACACAAACGATCTCGGTAAACAAAAACGACTTCTTCCTTAAAAGAAATTGTTTCAATGGTTGATACCGAGTAAGCCATGCAGCGGTAACACCTACTATTATAGCACCAAATCGAGTATGTAGATTATCATATACAGTACTAAAAAAAACATTAGAAGTATCTAGAAGTACAGAAAACTCCACAGAATTGGAGATGGACATATCTCCCAAAGCGACATACCTCAGGTAAAAAGAGAGTAAAAACACAATAATGACAAAGACCAGAAACAGACGCTTTGATTTCACTAAAAAAAAGGCCGTCCATGGAAAGATAAAGTAAAATTGCTCTTCCACTGCCAGTGACCAACTCCAAAGCATAAACTGTTTTTGATGTGGCAAGAAGTTATTCACATATAAAAAATTCGCCCAGATGGTTGAAGAATTTTTGGGCTCTATTAAGGCGTACTCCGAAAAATAACCCATCAAAACAACCAGAATACCGGTATAATAAATGGGCATTAGCCTAAAAAAACGTCGCTTATAAAATCGAAAAATGTTGAGCTTACCATCACGCTCATACTCTCGAAGCAATAGATCAGCAATAAGATACCCACTGATAACAAAAAACATATCGACGCCTAATGTTCCTCTCCAAAGCCATGGAAGCGCTTTAGATTGAGCATAAAATTGGGTTAACGACTCCTCCGGAATAAACTTCTTAAACACATAAATCAAGTGAAATAGAAATACCCAAATAAAACTTATGGAGCGCATGCCATCCAAAAAGCTAATTTGGCCAACTGGTGGGGTAGTGAGCGAAGCGTAGTTCTTCCGAAAATTAAAACAGCCGATTAATTCCGCACGTGTCATTCACAATGAATTGAAAAGCAAAACTAGTGAATGCAATTTTATACTTTATAGACCTGTAATGTTCTGAGGAAATAATAGCAGTAGCAAAGAGCCTAGATAGGTTATCACGTGAACTACTAAAATATCAATGCCATAGGATTTTAGGTTTTCGTAAAATCCTATGGCTTAAGAAAGAAAAGTATCTAGTACCTACCTTGGTCATTGCTTCGTAACCTTATACGTAAGCTTAATATTGCCATCTTCATCGGCAATCGTCAAATGATAGAGGCCATCCGCTAGTCCTGACAAATCTACTGAAGTACCCTGCAATCCAAGTTTATGATCTAGGGAGGTAGCAAAAACGCAAACTCCCAAATTATTGAAAATCTTCATTTTCAAACCATTTAGCTTTCTATTGACCTTGTAGTTAATGTTGAGCAGATCATTTGTTGGGACAGGATAGACATTAAGATCCCTAACAAAAGGCTTCAAAACACCTGTTCGGGTTACCTCTGTCAATTGTATACCTTCTTCCGTGATTTCAGCTTCTAATTGTATTTGGTTTTTATCCCTTGCCAAATCAAACTCCAACGGAATTACCGAATTTGAATCCATAGGTACTCCTGGAAACTGAATATTGATATAGTAAATATCATCCGCTGAAAGATTGTCAAAGGAGAACTGTCCATCATCGTTTGTAGTGGTATAAGCAATAAACTGAAGCGTATCGAAGACACTTTGCGTTCTTAGTTCCGAACTTGGTCTATATAGTGATACCCCAGCCAAACGCACCCTTCTCCTTGCTTGAATTCTTAAAGAAGATGTCGTCTCATCATCAAAATTTGTTTCTACTATTCCTAATATACCATTATCACCAACCTTGGGTTGATTTACTGGCTCACCAACTAAATCGATATCCAAGTTTTGGCCATCGCTGTTTTGACGAAGTTCGATTGTATCTGCATCCTCCCACAAGTGAGTATTCCCAAAATAAGTTTGTAACAATTCTGTTCCTGTTTCCTCTGTTCGGGCTAGTACCATATAGTCATCCAATAACACATCACTGAATGTATAGGCACCACCATCTGAGACCTCTACCGTGGTCAAAGAATCAAAGGGTCCATCCTGAACTTTGTACAACGTAGCGTTTCCAGCATCAAGGGTTGTGGTTCCATCAGTTCTATACAAAATACCTGATATATCAGAGACCACTTGGACATCGCTCAAGTTGCTGGAGATGGTAAGCCCATCTACCAAATTAGAAGTTATGTTCACCTGATAAGCTCCAATGTCAGACCTTTTCAAACTATCAACAAAGAACACGCTATCCATAGCTCCAATACTGACCCCGTCAAGCGTCCATTCATATTGGTTGGCTGAGCCCGCGATTTGCCCGTCAAGCGTTAGTGAAGCACCTGCTTTGAGTGTAAGATCCTGCATAGCGCCAAAATTCTTCTGTGGACTATAGACAATGCCTGCAGTATTAACATTTTTCTCTAATGCATCAAACTGCAAAAAGTTTTCTGATACATCTAATGAAGTTAATGACTTGTGATCCTCAAAATTTGCAATATCTGTCAAGTCGTTATTCGAAAAGTTCGCCGTTTGTAAACTAGTAATATCCGTTATTGATTGAGGAACTTGACCACTTAAAGCATTATTCGATAGGTTCAATCCAGTCACACGGTTATTTCCTATGGCTACCCCAGTCCATTCACTAGTAAGATCATTTTCTTCACTCCAATTCGTATTCAATGTCCAATTCTCTCCATTCGTAGCATTGAATAGTTCCAGTAAAACCAATTTATCTCGCTCTAATGAGGAGACTCTTAAGCTCTTATTCGCACTAACTAGAGTTAGGTCTGGAAGAATTAGGGAACTGACCTCAACTCTGTAATCACCCTCATCATTGAAAGTAACGTTTTCCAAGAGTAATCCCGATGAGTCACTTAAGGAAACGTCATCTTTGAACCACTCATACGTCAGGAGGTTACCTCTTGCATCTGCGGTAAATGTAATCGACGAATCCGTTTCCATCAACGTATCCAACGGACTACCAAAAATTTGCTGTGGTGCATATGTATAATCAGCAATATCAAAGAGTCGCTCCAATACATCGAATTGTAATCTATTTCCGGCTATACTCACCGTATCAAGACTATCTAACTTTCCAAAATCAGGGAGATATACTAAGTCGTTACTATCTAACCTTAGCGTATGCAACTGATCGAGTTGTAACAATGATGCCGGAAGAGAATCCATAATTTCGTTTCGCGATAAGTCAATCTCTTGAAGTGCATTGGCATAGGCAAAATCGTCAGGGATAGTTCCAGATAAACCGTTCTCATCCAGTTGTAGGCCCACTAATCGAAGGGTCTTAACATTGCCGAAAAAATCGTCAAATATTCCGGACTGATTGAGGATATTCAGGTCGCTGAACTCACTTACTTCATCCGTCTCCCTAAAGGAGAGATCTTGAGTAATGTCGCCATCAATTATGCCATCATCTATGGGCAACCTGAAAATACTATTTGACACACTATCTAAAGTCACACCTACCCACGATGATAGCGGTCCTGAAAGCCAATTGTCAGCATTTAACCACCTATCACCATCTAGCGATTGGTATAGAGACACCAGCGCCAAAGAATCCTGGTCTAGATACGGCAGCGCAGTATTATATACTCTAGAGGTTAGTACCAAGTCAGTGACAATAGGGCTTGTCACCGTCAACTGATAACGACCAGTATCATTGCCCGTGTAGAATGGAATAGTAATGCTGCTTTCTGTTTGTGAAGGGATCGGATTGTCATTCAAGGTCCATTGAAAAACATTATTGTCGCCTCCAAAATTAAGATGTGTCAGCGCAAATGGACGACCATAGGGAATCACTGAATCCACGGCTATATCTCCAAATAACCTTTGGTTTTGATAGTTAAACCCTGATAACCCTACATTGGGTTCTAAATCACCAAAGTCTAAGAAATTATCCTCAACACTGAAGGTATCAAGAGCAGGCAAAGCCCCTAGAGGAGGAAGGCCCCTGATTGCATTTGAACTTAAATCTATAGTTTCCAGCGCCTGAAGCTCAGCAAAACCATCAGGAATAGTATCTTGTATAAGATTACTTCCTAAATTCAAATACCTCAACTGATCCAAAAAGGTAAATTCTCTTGGTATAGCTCCAGAAATGTTATTATTCGGGAGACTGAGGGAGTCCACTCTACCATTCGTCAGCCCAACACCAGACCAAGAATCCAACACACTAAAGTTCCAACCAAACCTTAAGAACCAAAAATTGCCATTTGTGGCCTCAAAAAGCCTCGTTAATGCCAATGAATCTAATGCCCTACCTGGTGGTAAGTTGAAAAAACTTTGTGTTTCCGGAATACTCCACTGATCGTTGGTATTCAAAGCTCGAACGCCAACAGTTAATTGACCGGAATCAGTCATTTCATCAGGAATAATAAATTGGAAAGTTGTATCATTCGTTTCACCTAAATCTATTTCAATACCATTGCCATACCCTGGATCTTCACTTACGAAATACTCAATAGACTTAACCGGAAATAACTCAACCCCTTTTTCATCTATTAAAAACGCTCTAGACTCCGGCATACTCCAAGTACCACCAACAAGTTTTGAACGGACATATAGGGTATGAAAGCCTTTAGGCAAATCTGTTTCTTCGAGAAGTTGTTCAATAAAAACAATATTATTTGCTTCAAAAGCATCGAATCCAGTGCCTGCCCCATAACCTGGATCATTATCAATAAAGTATTCCACTTCTTCGATTTCAGGGCTTCCTGCCGATAAATCGACGTAAACTAAATGAGACTCATAAATTCCCCATGTACCGCCTGCCTTTCTGGCTCGAAAGAAAACATTATGAAAGCCTGTCGTAATGGACTGACCATCAATATTCTGATCAACATTCACAATGGGAGCAGATGAAATAAAGTCAATTGGTGTAGCATTTCCCACACCTGGATCCTCATCAATAAAGTACTCAACAGCATCAATAGAATCTGTAACACCTGATTCATCTACATAAATTAATGATGTCTCTGGCATTCCCCATGTTCCACCTTCAAGCTTTGCACGAATAAACACGTTGTGAAAACCACGTTCCAATCCCGACGTCACCAGTTTTTCGTCAATATCTACTTGTGGGGCTACTCCTGAAGTAAGCGGGATAATCGCTCCGTTTCCATACCCCGGATCAACGTCCACAAAATACTCGACCGTATCAATGTTCGTTACCTGACCAGAAGGATCTACATATATCAACGACGATTCGAATATTCCCCAGTTACCCCCTTCTAACTTTGGTCTAATGAATAAATTGTGAAAACCAGGGGTTATGCCTTGTGCATCAATTTTCTCATCAATATCAACAGATACACCAATCCCCGAAGTGATTGGGATAAGTGTTCCTAAGCCATAACCAGGGTCCTCATTTAAAAAATATTCAACGGTATCGATGTTTGCCGACTGACCTGAGGGATCTACATAGAACACCGCAGACTGGGGTAAACCCCATTCTCCACCTTCTAATTTTGGACGAAGGAAGAGGTTGTGAAAGCCCATCTCCAACCCATCAGTAGATACTTTTTCTTCAATATCAACGATTGCTCCACCGCTAGTCGTCAAAATATCACCCAAACCGAATCCAGGATCAATGTCAAAATAATATTCAACAGTGTCCACAATATTCGTTTGGCCAGACTGATCGATATATACGAGATGAACCTCTGGGATCCCCCATGCACCGTCCTCTGCAAGGCCTCTGACAAAGAGATTATGGAACCCACGCGCTAAAGCCGTAGCATCTACCTTCTCCTCTATATCAAATACCGCGGAGGCTCCCTGTGCCCCAAAGGTTTGTCCAAGACCATAGCCAGGGTCATCATCGAAAAAATATTCAGCATCGGATAACAATACCACTTGATTTCGAGATTTCAGCTCGAAAGGGAACACCTCAGCAAAACTCCAGCGCTCCAAGTCATTTTTCGTCCTAACATGTAACGTATGAAAACCCAGAGGCAGGCTAGCCACGTCAAGCTCAATTGATATTTCAGAATCAGTATTGAATGTTGTTGGAAGAGTAGTGGCGTTTCCAACTCCTGGATCGTTGCGATCATAGAAATACTCGATTTGCATCTGTGCCTTAGCAGCAAAAGCGAAGTATAGTAAGCAAAATGAAACGAGTAATCCGGTCTTGGTAGATTTTAATAAAAGCATACTTAATGTTTTAGTCAAGACCTCTTTTCAATGTTATTCTTAATCTCACAGTATCATCCACTATACCTTCGGAAAAACCTTGCGTTTCAATGACCGGCAATGCAGTTCCCAATGGTGTGAAATACTCTGTGCTACCCCCGTTGTAAACACCACGGTTTGGACTGGTGTCCTGAGCTGGTGAGCCATCCACCGTTTGTGGGTCAAAATAGCTCTCCCAATCATTAACCAAGGGTAAGTTCACAAATTCAGGGTCTACGGCATCGACATTTAAATCATTGTCGATGTTAGAAGGATCTGCGATACCTGGAATTACATCAGCAAAAGACTCGGAAGTCTGAAAAGTCATATTTCCAGAGAATGAATTGCCAAAAAAATTTGCAGGATCACTAGATTGTGGCGAGCGACCGTAGAAAATATTATACTCTATATTACAACCCTGAACCTGATGAAAAGCCAAGAAATTAGTATTGCTTTCAGCACCAATAAAAATATTATTTAAAATATTTGCTCCAGAAACTGTTATTGCACCTTGACCTGCTTCTGACCCAAAGATGAGATTACTCACTATATCCACTGGTCCTACAATAGAACCTCCTTGTAAACGAATGACTGATTCACTAGTCAGAGCATCTGATCCAAGTACACATCCCGCGATCAAGAACTGACCAAGGGTTGCGCTGGTATTCGTAAAGTTGATCGACCTTGCGATATAACAATTAGTAATCTGCACGGCGTCCAAAGATGTACTAAGGTTTACCACTTGGGTAATAACCAAACCGTTTAGCACTGAGTTATCAGCTCCACCGCCTAACGTCACAGAAGACAAAGTAGTTGCTTGCTTACTATTTGTTTGTGGAGCAAACCCCACTCCGTAAATCACTAAATGCTTAGATATGGTAATATTACCATAGGTTCTTGAGCTCGGGTTGATGTATATGGTGTCACCATCTACAGCCGCACTATGGGCATCAGCGAAGGCAGCATAATATAACCCATTGATATCCGCATCAGTATTATTATCAACTGTAAGCGTTGCCGCACTTGAGGACAATGCCAGGAATAAACAAACGATTGAAAAGAATCTAGTTTTCATGTGTTTTTGTTTGATTCTATTAATCACCAGCCGCTACAGCAGACCGTCGGTGACCCAGATAGAATTCGCAATAAACCTATTTATCCACTGTTGATATACTCAGGACATTAGGTTTGTGCTCATTTCATGATTTCAAAAGCTTGAATCACAAAATCAATTTCCTCCGACCGCACGCAGTTTAACGCTTAGGCTGTCTCCTTCTCGAATGATCTCAGGTACTATTAACGACTCGATAAACGGAAGCGGAGTGCCTGTTGTGTTGAAAGGAATAGTACTTCCCGTAGGCCCAATGTCTGTGCCATCAGTACCTGTTCCTATCAGTTCAGTGGCTTCCAAAGCGGGATCCCATGAAAGGTCCCATCTATCCTGTGCCCTAATTGCGGTATCCAGAAATACTTCCTCAAAAGTAGCTATCGTATTAATCGTACCGGATACTGAATTACCATTGGTTGTAGATAAAGAACTATCGCTTGCTAAGACGATGAGATTGTTTTTAAATGAAGTATTGGAAAGACTTGATCTACCTTGAGGATTTCTTCCTAAAAATATATTATTCGATATAGTTGCGTTGGAAACCGCATGTAAGGCAAACCGAGTGGCCTCACCGTTACCCAAAAAAAGATTGTTCTTCACAATACATCCATTACAAGACAGTGTACCATCGTTGCCACTAGTGGAAGGAGTGATATCCCCTGTAAAAATATTGTTGGTAAGGATAACTTGTGAGGAGGCTGTACCAATATTTACAGCAACGGTATTCGTATGAGCTGTACCAAGATTTCCTATGATATTATTACGAATTATGACATTATTAAAAAAATCATTGGCATCACCTACGTATATTTCCTCTGCAACACAGTTGTCTAAAGACAAGTTACTAAAACCATTAGTTCCGCTTAGATTCCAACCAGCATACAATGTTCTAAAAACTAGACCCGAAATCCGGACATTATTACCGCGAACGTATATATCCCTTACTCTTGATGTTAAAGGACCTTCTTTATCGGGATTAAAGCCGATACCAAATATACTTATTGAGTCATTTGCCAACTCAATAGTCACATCTGCATACTCTACCGCGCTTGGTTTTACATGTATAATGTCTCCTGCGCTGGCGGCATTTACGGCATCTTGGATGGAACCAAATACATGAGCTCCACCAGGACGACCCGCTGTGTTATCAACTAATAAAATGTTTTGTGAGAAAGCTGAATTAGTGAAAATACAGGTAAGGCAAAGAATAGAAAGAAAAGCTTTCATTTTCGGTGAAATTTTATATTTTTTTGATCAATACATCAAAGAAAGCCAAAAAAATGTAACTTTCCAATATTTAA
>CAYMST010000091.1:0-16773 GCA_964393115.1 uncultured Roseivirgaceae bacterium
AATTTCAATTTGTTTTTGATTTATCAAAAAGCCCTTACCCTAACGGATGCAGCCTTTCAATCGATGCTTTCAACTCCTCTAATCCAGTTTGTTTGTATGCTTTTGTACTGGATACCTTTCGATGCCCGACAAACTCCTGAACTAAACGCACAAGTGAAAAACACTGTATGTCCCTATTTAAACAGGTAAGTAAGTTGTCCAAAGAAAAGAAAATGATGGTCAAAGAATTCTTGGGAGCTTTCGTATTACAGGCAGACCTGAAGCAAAAACTTATGTGATGAGGTCCGAAGCGGATTCGAACCACACTAATACACATCACAACAAAACACTAAGTCACCCCAAAAAAAACTTAGCACAGCTGGACCAAAGTCCGACTAGCTTATTCATAAAGCACAAGTGAAAAACACTTGCGCCGGATGGGGGAAAAACTAACTCTCGAATAACAATTTATTCAGAATATTACTAGGACATGAGAAAAACACCTGTCCTTCCTTTTCCTCGTCTATTAATTCAGGAAAATTCTTATCCAACAAATCATAAATTCCTTTTTTGAACTCTGATTCATTTAGGGCAGGAATCAAGGATCTCGTTTTGCGACTTTCATGTTCAACTAATCTACAAATATTAATAGCACCTTCATCTAAAACTATGATGACCTGGTTATTAATTAAAGTACTAGACTTAAGGATTTCCATTGGTCTTTTTGTTTGTTCTAGCAGCAGGAACCTCATCAACAAGAATGTGTCCAACTACTTTTTCTTCTTTTTTACCAAATTTAAACCCGATATGATTAGCGTTTAAAGTTCCATCAGTAGAATGAGAAAAATCTATGTTTACTTCAGCTTTTACACCTTTCGAATTGGTTCCAGAAAATTCAACGGGAAAACTTTTACCATCTTTTGTTTTAGCCCATGCTGTTACTTCAAAGTCTTTTCCTCGTTTTAGCCCAGTTACTGCTTCAACTTGTTCGAAAGCATAATCTAAAGCATCGTTATAGTTATCCCTACCTCCTCTAAGATCAAGGTCTACACCTTCTTTAAATATATAACCGTTTGAAAATGCATCGTCTACTGCTTCCCGAACAGTCTTTATAGTTTGATTTTTACTATTTGTTTTTACGTTTATAACATCTGTTGGATCAATCTTTTGAACACCCGCTAATGTAGCCACATCGAGTGCAGTAGTGATTAACCCTTTGGCAAGGCCTTCTAAATTTGCCTCTAATTGAAGATCATAATATTCTGTCTCAAATATTTCCCGTCCATTTGCGTTTGTTTTGAATCTAGCCCGTTTGCCACTTGTTAATATTGCAGAAGCAGTATTGTAGATACCATGTTTTAACTGATAGAATGCTGTCACAGCTAAAGTTGGTATGTTATAAACAGCAGGAGCAGTTACTAAGTATGTATCATACTCTTCCAGTCCATCAAGGTCAATAAACCTTATCGGTTTATTTCCGGCAAATTGGTAAGGAGTATAGTATGGATACTCACTAGTCAACGGATCGATACTCAAGAATCTAGCGATATCAGGATTATAGATTCTAAAGCCATAGTCATACTGTATCCCTACGCCCATGTTAGGATCTTTTTCCTTACCGTTAAAGCCGTAGCGGCACGGCATAGAAGAACGTATCGAGCGAGAAGAGATTTCTTTCCCGAAAGGGTAATAATCATTGGTTGTCAATACCTTAGCTTTGGTAGTGCCTGCTTCAGATACTTTATGATCTGCAATGACGGTCATGACATTACCAAGGTGATTTGATATTTCATACCGTTTGACCCCTAGTCGTTTTTTGGTGGCCATCCCACCGCCAATATATTCACCTAGTCGGCTACTGCCATAGATAGGATGTTCTTCTAAAACGCCATCTTTATAAGTGGCCTTGAGCATATTTGGATACAGTGTGTGTTCGCCTACTTCCGCCTATAATAAGTGTTTTATCACTCGGGTTCCTACCATTTATAGAGTAATCGGTTTGGAGTGATGACTAATACACTATCAATTCACCAGCCCATCAATGCTAATCACGTATTGTTGTCGACCATTTTGATGAGGCGAATCAAAAATCACTTGGTTATGTTGTCGGTTGATGCGTGGATGAAGATCACACCGCCATTCTCCAAAATATGTATCGGTTGGAGCGGGATAGGAACCTAGTTCATACCGTCGTCCCGTAGGGACATGCACTAGAAATAAGGGTTGAGGTTTCTTCCAATTGCTGTCGTTTAATAAGAACTCGCCATTTTTGATATACGTCTGATGTCCGTTTAGCGGCATAACATTATTCAAGAAAGGAATGGCATGACTGGTTTTATCTTCGAATAGGTAGTAGGTCCGGCCATAGGATGGGTGATAAGCAAAAGCCAGAATTTCCGTGTCGTTTTTCCAGGCAAAATGAGACGTTTTACCGTACTTGTCGAGAAGATAGATATCAGACCCATCAGCATTTGCAGTGAACATTCTAGTTCGAATACCCGACCAATCCCCAGGTTCTGTACCTTTGATTCTACACCGATGAAAGAATAGTATCCGCTTGTCCGACGGACTGAATGACAGATGATTGAAATAATGTTTAGCTCCGATTAATTCATCGCCTAAGTCAGGCCAAGGTATTTTGGCGATTTGATTAATAGAGATGATTAGATCTGTTTTTCCAGTTTTTAAATTCATTTTCCAAATACCCGAATTTGAAGGTGCTAGTTCGTCGAAGTTGGTATCTTGTATTCCAACATATCCATATCCAGGACGGATGGACTGTACGCGAGCAAAATCTAAGCAAAGTGCCTCTTTGCCATCGTTTGATAGCGTATAGACAGCTTTGGGCAATAACCTGCTTTCCTCCGTTTCTATATGGTAGACTTTAGCGGAGTAACCATTTTTTGCACGAACGTTCCAGATGACTTCAGAGGTGGAATTAGGGATCCACTGTAGCATACACCCTTGCTGCCAGCTCCATGCTGAAGTAGTGCCGATAACCTCTTGTTGCTGATTGGACAGATTGATCACTTTGATATCCAGCGTATCAGTAGGGAGTGGTGTTCTACCTTCAAACTTTACCGCTGCCGTGAGGAGCTGTCGATCGTTGGGGCTGGTTTGGAACTTATCATAATAACCAAACCAATGGTAACCAGGCTCTTGAGTTACTTGACGAGAGGATATCTGCTGACTTATTTGATATGTTGAATCACGATAGATGTGAACGACAATGTCATCTACGTAGGCAGGTAATTTCACCTTAAAGGGTTGCCCTTTAACGGTTATAGATCTAGATGTATTTCGTCCTTTTCCAACTCCAGGATGAATAATGTCCACGCGATAATCTCCCGTTTCAAAGTCCTTAGTATTGATTTGAAAGGTGGACGAGTCAAAAGCGATATTTTCCTGTCCTGTTCCTGAAGATTGATATAACATATATTCTTTGCTTGAGGATAGTACGATTTGGTGTGAGGAGTCAGTAGACTTGATATGCGAAACTTTTAGATTTGGATAGTCCGTTATACTGTTCCAAAACTGTCTCATGATCAGTGCATCGCCACCAATTTTCGTTTTTTGCCAAGGATCATAGTTAAAAGGAAGTCCCTCTAGCGCAGGAAATTGTCGATCAACATGCTTGTGGTAAACGTCTATTTGCTGATTTTTAAGCAACATGGACTTCCAGAGGTACTTACGGAGTGATATTGTTCGCTCTGGATTGCGTAGACTATATTTTTGCCCGTTGTCATCCCAGCTTTCTTGTCCGATATAAGGTTTTTTATACTTGCGTCGTAATCCTAGAATATTTGAAGCATTATGTGACTTACCCCAAATGCATAGATCAAAATAAGACTGGCTATAGACCCAGTCGGTAAAAGGATGCGGTGCATTGACCGGATCCGAATTGGAAATACCACCATCGATCCCCATGATGCACGATCGACCACTTAACCGGTTATATTCATTGCGGACAGTTTGTGACATTGTTTCAACCCATGGTTTCGATTTTTCCCAATCTAGACCACATTTATAGATCAAATCACCCATCTCATGAATTAAATCATAATAGACGTTGTCTAAGTCGTACGTATACCTGATGACTTGAAGAAACCAAGCTTTTTGTAACTCAAGAAGCTCAACATTTCCCTCAGCAACGCTGTAATAAAAGCTCTTGGCATCCACCGAATCAGTGATCGCATTGACATTATTGGCAGGATTGAAGAAATGATATTTCCAGCTTAGGTGATCTGGATAGTGATGATTAGTCTGCCACCCATTCCAAATAATAAGGTGTAAGATGATACCTTTCGCTTGAAGGTGCTCGATCTGTTCTCTAAAGCGTTGCCAATACTTTTCATTGAACTTGGTTAAGTCAAACTGTCGGCTGCCAGGTGATGTTTCTTCATATGGAAATAACACTCTGGTTGTATCTCCATGGTTTTCCTTTGTTAATTTGATGATCCCTTTCCAGTTGAGAGGAGGATAATCCCGTCCGTGATTCATACCGTGGCGTTGCGCCCAGTCGCACCATTTTTTGTAGTCAAAGGCATCTTCATTTAACCAAAGCATGATATCTCCTGGTCCACCACCGAAAGAAAGAATGGGTTGTTCATTCATGGCAAAGTACGCCCATTCAGTATTTGCTTTTTGGATGGTAAGTCCGGGATCCAGTTTTGTCTCCTTGGGAGAGGAACATGAAACTAACAGTGTAATCCATGTGATAAAAAGGAAATGATTTGGTGGAATAATTTTTGGTAACATATCAGTATAAATTTAATCTCTACTAGATACTAGAGGTATAGTGTTTGTTAAGCGTGAGCAAGTTATGCCGTGAGATTAGCTAAGGAAGTAGCTAATTTTGGATTTTCTGACAGGATTTGTTTCAAAATGGTTACCCGTTGATCCTAGGATACACCTGAACTAATCAGGTAACATACAGTATATATCTGTGAGGAAAAAAGATAACGATATCTACCATGAGACGATCACAGCAGATACCGTTTATGAGTTGACTATTTTTGTACAGGGGGAATGATATTTGGGTCTTCATGTTCATAATCTCCAGAGAGATCCTTACCATTAGCCTTAAATCCATCTACTTTTACTGCGCTCGCTTGTAGCACCATTAGTGATTTTTCGGCAACGTTGTTTACAGAGACATTATTCACGTGTACATTCTCCAATTGACTATCATACCAGCCCAGTAGCCGGATACCATTATTTGCTTTTTTACAAGTTATATCTTCGAAGTAGAGGTTTCGGATTTTTGGCGGGAAATTACTGGTGGTATCGTTATTGTAATTTGGTATAACCGTTATTAACCCATGCTTAGCGGTGTTAATTTTGAGATTTGAGGCGTAGATATTTTCTACGATTCCCCCTCGGCTTCTACTGCTTTTGATGAATATACCACTTTTGATTTCTTGAGGAGCAATGTTATCTACAATATAAACGTTACGCACGTCGCCAGACATTTCACTACCTATACTTACCGCATGATATCCTTTAAATACACAATTTCTAACTACTATATCTTTCGAGTCCCCACCAAGACGGCCGTCTTTTATAAAAGGTGATGTCACATTTTCAATTTCTGTTCCCGCTACTAAAGCCCCTTTACGTCCTTCCAGATCGCGACCTGCTTTAATGGCAATGTTATCGTCGTAGTTATTGAATATCACATTTTCAATAATCACATTATGACAGGACTCTGGGTCGATACCGTCATTATTAATACTTAACGCATCGTAAAAAAGGTTTTTAAAGCGAAGATTTTCGGAAAAAACACCATGTACTACCCATAGCGGAGCATCTTCTAACTTAACACCATCCATTTCGATATTTTTGGACATGTAAAACTCTATCATACAAGGTCTGTAAAAATCTCTTTCAGGGTTTCCGTACCAGCGATCGATGATAGGCACGTCATTGTTGTTGTCCTCACGAATTTTAACATAGGCGGGTGTAATACCGGCAGATTTTAAACCGGCTTCACCTTCAATACACCACTTTTGCCATTTGAATCCGTCTCCCTCTATAGTTGGAACTCCTCCTCTTCCTTCTCCTCTTCGTATAATGACGTTCTCCACTCGAAACCCACGAATTAGTGGAGAATAGGTATATAGACTATTTCCTTCATAACGCGTTAGCACGGGCTTACCATCAACGAGATAACTGACAGGATCAAACTCAAAAAATAGCTTGACAGAAGGATTAATGACCATTTCTAGATTAGAACAGAGCTGTAAGCTTCCCTTTATGCGATAAACATCCTGTCGTTTAGCCCAGGTATCTGGAGACTTGCTATGTGGAAAAATTAGGGTGCCACCCCCTAATTGATTTAGACTGTCAATAGCTGCTTGAATATCTTTTTGAAAGTCATAGGTTCCATCGTCATCGGGCTTATTCCCCGAGAAGGAAATGATGTCAATGGTATTTTCGGGAATATTGATGGCTTCAAATCTGTTCTCGATATTTTCAATCCTCTGATCAATATCAGCTCTAATTTTAGACGCATGAGGCTGACAAGCAACGATGAATAGAAGTGTGATGAGCAGGGCTGATGAAAAAAACTTAGGCATATATCATAAAGATTTAGGAAGCGAGACATCTCGCCAGTGTTATTATCTGTTATTATGATAAAGATCAAAAATTCTTTCTTATTCCCAGAAGCATTTTTGATCATTCTCTTGATTTATCCTTTTTCGGACTGTGATTCACCGAAGCTTCACACCTGATTCGGGTGATAATTATCTTGTTCAAAGAGAAAAAGATGGTAGCCAACCTAAGTGTGTTGGATAAATTGCTGTGTTACTCGAAAAAATAGAACCATCTTGACCTTCGAGGAGGCTACTCGTATGTTTCAGTGGACTAGTTTTGATCCTATAGGTAACATGATGTTACCTATAGTTGAGAGGTTGCTATAATAATTGTTTTATTCGTCCGAAAAAAGATAGTCGCCGTTGCGTTTCGGGTGAAGAAAAGTACTTGAGTTGACAATAGGTTACTAGAGGTATTTAAAACATTGATTTTCAGATATATAAATTGTAACAACCTGTGAACCAATTCCAACTAAATAAGTCTACATTTGAAAAGCAGTTAGGTGAATTTATCGAAAATTTAATGTCAACAAATAGTGCCAAGGTGCTAAATTAAATTACCTCTAACGCCCTAACTAAAACTTATTTTATCAATCAAGAAGCAATCTTGTGTCATCAAAAATGTGATTCATTGGATATTGCTGACACGTCGAGAGTGGTTCTTAGTAACAAGTAGTAAATGAAATTATTAAACCTAGCATCCATTGCACTAATCATGATTAGTGTCTTGCTGAGTTCATGTGGTGACGATGAACTAGAGGCAAGCCAACCTACTGTAAGCATGTCCCATATTGTAGATACAACAGGCAGTGTAGCCAACGTATCCTATTTCGTTTCTGGTCAGGCAGACCATTTTACGGTGATCTCACGAAACCTGTCTAATCCTAGGGCATTGCTGATTAGAATAGGTGGAATTACCTCAGGAGATACAGTATTGCAGGAATATAGGATTCCTGGTGAGTATGAGAGCTACGTGCTGGCGAGTACGGTCGGTAAATATGGTGAAGATATTAAAAGAGCAGAGTCTGAGCGTGTGACGTTTGAGATACGATAGGCTGAATCTCTTCTAACAATAAACAAGGTAGCTGAAATCAGACTGGCCTGTAGGTAGTATTGGTGGAAGTTTCCGAAGCTAACTTTAAAAACACACATAATGTCAACAAAAATAATATGTACTGCATTGGTAGTCTTGCTATCAATGACACTCCCCTTATGTCTTTTGGCATATACAGGAGATAGTGACCCATTGGATGATACAAAGGGTGCCATTTCTGGTAAGGTTACAGATGAGACAGGAGAGACGATTATTGGTGCTTCTGTTACCATTAAAAGTAGCGGTAAAGGCACCATTACGGATATCGATGGAGGATTTGCGCTTGATGCGGCTCCCAGCGATATTTTACTGATCTCATTCGTAGGGTATGTAAAACAAGAAATTCCGGTAGGTAACCGGACGTATTTCGATATTATTTTGAAAGAAGATATCGAAGCGCTGGAAGAGGTCGTCGTCGTAGGATATGGAACGGTCAAGAAAAGTGATTTGACAGGTTCTGTAGGGCAGATAAAAGGTGAAACGTTAACTAAAATGCCTGTGACTGACGTGAATACAGCGATGCAAGGGAGGATTCCAGGAATTAACATCACATTGGGATCAGGAGCAGCTGGTGCGGCTGCGAATGTAAATATCCGGGGTATTGCATCCGCAACGGGAACTTCTGCTCCTTTGTATGTCGTGGATGGGGTACCACTGGAGCAAGGAGCTGCTAATATTCAGGATATGGGTATTTCCAATATTGAGTCGATAGAAATACTCAAAGATGCTTCTGCTGGAGCGATATATGGTGCTCGAGCGGCTAACGGGGTGATTTTGATTACCACCAAACGTGGACTGGACGGTAAGACACAGTTTGAGGCCAAGGCATACTATGGTGCACAGCAGGTTATCAATAAGTTAGATATGATGTCTTCTATGGAATATAGAGACTTATTGTTGGATTTGGCGCAAGGCGATACCGCTGCTATGCCTGCTTCCCTTAGAGATCCTAATAACGTAGTGCACAATACGGACTGGCAAGATGAAGTATTCAGAGTAGCGCCTATGCAGAATTATACGCTGTCTGCTTTAGGAGGAAATAAGAATTCAAAGTTTAGTTTAAACTTAGGATACCTCAAACAAGAAGATATCTTCATTACCGGATACTTTGAGCGGTCTTCGATCTCTGGAAACTTTGACTTAACTAAAGGCCGCCTTAAAATAGGAGAGAGTTTAAAACTGGGTTACTCTAGAAAAAGAAACACAGGCGGTAATCTTTGGGGACCGCTCTCAACACCGGGATATTTCCCTGTCCGTGACCCAAGTAATGAATTAGGAGGCTGGGGTATTCCACCAGCGGGCGATGGTATTGATGTAAATAATCCTGTCGGTCTTAAACTCAGCACGAATAATGCTAGTGCACGCTTGCGTTTGATTTCCAATACTTACGCACAAGTAGACCTTATTAAGGGAATGAACTTTAGAATCAATTTTGGAACGGATATTTGGAGTTTCTTTAGTGAGCGGTCATCAGCTCCATTTGAAGTTGGATTTAAAGATCAGGCGTTCACCTCCGCAAGAGAAGACAGAAGAACAAGCGGTATGTATAACATCGATTATATACTTAACTATTCGAGAGAATTTGGAAAGCATAGCGTCACCGCATTGCTTGGATATAACGTAATGGACCAGGTGAAGCGAAGAACAACCCTTAGCGCCAGCAATTTACCAACAGGTTTTGACGTGTGGTGGGCTGGTGAAACGGTCACGCCGAACAAAACAGGATCGCGAAAAACAGAATATGCACTGCTTTCGAGGTTTGGAAGGTTTATCTACAGTTTCGATAGCAGGTACATCGTCACATACAATATACGTCAGGACTTTTCTTCAAACTTTTCGAGACAGTTTAGTAATGGTGTATTCCCTTCCGTATCGACGGCATGGAATGTTCATGAAGAAAAATTTGCCTATAACTGGAGTTGGTTGACTCAGTTGAAAGTCAGAGCTGGTTTTGGTGAATTAGGGTTTGATCAAATTCCAGAATATCGATATTCAGGTTTGGTAAGCTTAAATTCAAATTATGTATTTGATAATGCGGAGACAACAGGATACGCTCAAACGGAATTTGGAACGCCAGATATTCGTTGGGAATCGAGTATCACCAGAAACATAGGGATTGATGTTGGACTATTCGATAACAAATTGACATTGAGTGGAGACTTGTTTGGACGAAGACGTGAAAACATGTTAGTAGCAAAGCCAATACCTTCTTCTTCAGGCTCAACAGACGCTCCGTTTGTCAATGCAGGTACCTTGGAGGTTAAAGGGTTTGAATTCAGTGCTTCCTACCAGAACGAGACCTCATGGGGGCTGAGATATGACATTGGCGGTAACATCTCTTCTGCAAGTAATAAAGTAATATCATTGGGAGGAGGAGAGCCGATCGTAGATGGTGAGACCGTATTGGGTAGTACTGCCACGACGCTTACAGAAGAAGGGAGCGAAATAGGAGCTTTCTTTGGCTACGTAGCGGATGGCATTTGGCAAGAGTCTGATACTTCAGGTTATTTGAACAATTACAATACATATCAAGGATACAATCCAGGGGATGTACGTTATAAAGATATCAACGGTGATGGAACAATCAACTCTGATGATAGGGTAGTGATTGGATCGCCAAACCCAGATTTTACGTATGGTCTTAACATCGATTTAGGGTATAAGAATTTTGACTTATCAGCGTTCTTCCAAGGAGTTCAGGGAGTCGATGTCTATAATATCTTCGGTATTGTGTATTCAGGGATGATCTGGAACTATAACCAGGTGACAGATAACCTAAATAGATATACACCGGAAAACCCTTCTGAAACTATTCCGTCCAACACCGGAAATCGACGAAACGTACTGCCTTCCACCCGTTGGATTGAGGATGGTTCGTATTTAAGGTTGAAGAACATCCAAATAGGTTATTCTGTACCAGCTAAGATCATTGAGAGCCTTGGGATCTCGAGAGCAAGGATTTATGTCAGTGGACAAAACGTCTTTACTTGGACCAAGTTCAGAGGATATGATCCTGAGGTAGGGTCTTCCAAAAACCCAAGTGATGAGGGAGCTCAACTAACACGCAACGTGTATACAGGTGCATATCCTCAACCGAAAGTGTTTTTAGCGGGTGTTCAAATCAACTTCTAAGCTTTGAAAATCATGAATAAACTTAATTTCACATATATCATATTACTCTTCGTGCTCTTCACATCATGTGACGAAGAGTTTGTAGAGAAGCAGAATCCTAATGCTCCGACTGGTGATGCCTATATATTTAACCGTCAGGATGCAGAGAAAGCTTTGGCGGCGGCCTATTCTAAGCTACAGTCGACGGGTCTATATGCCAACAAGTATTTGGGTTTGGTATCGAGTAAATCAGACTTATTTTATGGGGCTCCTGATAAGCCTTGGTATTCTGATATAGCCACATTCACCCGGACTGCAGCGGAGGAAGAAGGCAATGAATATACATTTATCAATATGTATCAGGGCATTTGGAGAGCCAATCAGGTCATCGGACGATTAGCAGATTTTGATTTTGGGCCTAGTTCATCTGTAGATGTCAATGGGAACGAAATTTCTTATGAGAAGCTCTTTATTGCGGAGGCAACTTTTTTGAAAGGGTTTTATTATTTCGAGGCACTCAATTACTATGGTAAAATAATTCCTAAAGATGTATTGCCGAGTACGACAGATGATTTTTATGATGAATTCATCCCAACAAAGACAGAGGCCTATGCCTATATCGCAAACCTATTTGAGACAGCAGCTGCTGATCTACCCATTTCGAATGTGAATGGTAGAGTGACCAGAGGAACAGCGTTGGCTTATTTGGGTAAATTGAACCTTTACTGGGCAGCAGAAGATCAGTCAAAATATGCGGATGCGTTAACAGCATTCGAAGAGGTGTTAAGACCAGAATATGGTTATGCGCTTACAACAGACTGGATGGATAACTTCACAGAAGTGAATGAATATAATTCAGAGTCCATTTTTGAAATAGGATTTTTAGTAACTGATGAAGGATTAGGATCAAGCTGGAAACCAGATGATGATGATGACACGCAAAGAGATGAGAGCAACTCTCAAGAGCAGATTTTTGGACCACTTCCAGGTCATATAGTGGGTGGTGCTCCGCATGCAGGCTGGGCAGAAGGGTTTCCTTCGAGAAAACTGTTAGATATGTTTGAACCTGGAGATCCACGCAGGAAAATGGGAATCATTTCACCTGGAGATACCATATGGCAAAACTACATCTTAGGGATGCACGAAGCCGCTACAGATATTCAGGATGCTCGAAACAACATTTTTGCAAAATGGCTAAGAGCAAATGAAAATGATCATGGTAGTCTTCGGGATTCAGAGATCAATAGACGAGTTATGAGACTTGCGGATGTATATTTGATGTATGCAGAATGTTTGATGAAAGAGAACCGTGGTGCTGAAGCGGTAGAGTATATTAACCGTGTGCGTAGACGAGTGGGAGCGGCTCCTGGCAACGCAGATTTTCCAGAGTTGGCAACCAATATTACTACGGATTCTATTTACAAAGCTATAATCCACGAGCGGGCTGTAGAATTATTTTTTGAGGGACAGCGGTTTTATGACTTGATGAGATGGTCTAAAGATCCTAACGTTCCCACAGATCCTATGGCAATTGTGAAGACAGCTCATCCATTATTTCAAGAAAACAAACATGAAGTGGCTCCGATTCCACAACGTGAGTTAGATACCAATTCGCAATTATCCAACGCCGACCAAAACCCAGGTTATTAATAGTAGTTACAGCGGTGACTACTACGGTAGTCATCGCACTATACCGGTGTATTAAAGATTGTGATCAGAGAAAGTGAAATAGTCAAATATATAGTTTGACTTAATTGTTCAATACCATTTAATAACTAAAAAGTGAATATAGACGCAATTATTGTTGGGGCCTACTTTATAGTCGTACTGATTGTCAGTTTAGCACTTACTCAGAAATACAAAAAGGCTAGTACTGATGATTTTTTAACTGGCGGCAATCATCTGAACTGGTTTCAGACAGCCATGACGTTAATTGCCATGATGTTTGATCCTGGTATCATGGGGATTTCAGCCTTAGCGTTTGTTTGGGGTTTTTATGTTATTCAGTGGAATGCTGTAAATATCTGGGTAACGAGTTGGTTCGCCGGGATGTTTATTGTTGGGATCTATTGGAGATCTAAGATTACCACTACACCCGAGTATCTGGAGAAAAGGTTTAACGTAGTAGCAAGGTCCTTTTTTTCCTTAATCATGGTGGCGATGTTGGTGAGTCTTTTAGCATACGCAGTTTACATGGGAAGCATCTTATTAAATAACTTCCTGGGATGGAATCTTTGGTTGAACATTGTATTGATCTCTAGTGTAGCCGGCATTTATGTGGTTTTTGGTGGTGTAAGGACCATGTTGACCATGGATGTATTTCAGGCCGTTTTACTCCTGGTTGCTTTAATTGCTGTAGGAGTTGCAGGGTTTAATTTTGTGGGTGGTTTTGAAGGTATTCGAGCGTTCAATCAAGTGGGGGATGGTGGCACGCCGCTTAAGAGCTTTATCCCTCCGATGGACTTTATGTGGAATTCCAAGACCTACTTTCCGTTACCTGCAATACCCACTTTTGCGGTGATTGCGGGGCTCTCTTGGATCATTTGTAACTTCAGTATGGCGCAGCGATTATTGGCGGCAAAGAACGAGTTACACGCACAGAAAGCATTGATTATGGCCGGGGTTTTTAATGTTTTCGTATTATTACTAGCCTATACAGCTGGTGTTGCGGTTCGAAAGATGATAGCGGATGGATTATTACCAGATGTGGCACCAGATGAAGCGTTCATCACATTGCTACTTCATAAGTTTCCTGTGGGGGTAAGAGGCATCTTAATTGTAGGCCTAATAGCGGCACTTCTTTCTACCATAGACGGACTAATATCATCTTCTGCCACACTATTAACGCAAGATATTTTTGTTCGGTTTTTCCGAAAAGATGCTACCAAAAAACAAATTAAGGTGGTGTTAATGATCTTTGAAGGGCTCGTCATTGCATCGATTTTTTTGATAATTCCAGTCTTTTTATCCAGTGATGGTGAAGTAGGGTCTACTCCAGCTTATGAGATTATTCAAAAGTTTCTGGGAGATGTATTTGGGGTACTAATTGCCATTTATTTATTGGGAATTTTTTTCAAGCGAACAACAAGCAATGGTGTATTGATAGCCATGGCGGTGGGCACAGCTCTGGGATTTTATTTGGACATAGCAACCGATATGAACTTTGCCTTAGTTGGTTCAATTCAGTTTACTGTTGTCATGATATTAGGTATTGTGCTAAGCTGGTTTCAGCCGGCACCTGATATGGCACGTTTACAGAATCTAACGATATGGACCCTTTCAGATGTAAGTGGTCCTTGGATAGGGTTAAAATCTTGGCCGGGTCTGGTGAGATGGGCTATTGGGTTACCACTAACTTGGTTTACCATTACCGCTATTTGGGAGTGGTATATGAGCAATTGATTTTAGTTCAGATGAATTAACTCCTTGATACTTTCTAGTCAACAAAAATGATGTAGTACAATGAAAAATTTAATATATGTTGTAGTAGTACTTTTCTCCTTAGCCTGCGTGAGGAATGGAGAAAAGAAACTGGCTTCACTTGGAGAAGCGAAGACGGTCAAAACCAAGGTAGGTCCTCCAATGGGCTGGAATAGCTGGGATGCATTTGGATTCTTACTGACCGAGGACAGTTTGTATAAGGCTGTTGATTTTATGTCTAGTAGCCTGAAGGACTATGGATATGATTATATTGTAGTAGATATGGGATGGTACTATCCGTTGTCTTTTGGTAACAACGATGGGGTCTCCGTAATCAATCCTCCTCAACGAATAGATCAGTTTGGAAGGCTACTACCAGATACCATTAAGTTTCCATCTGCGGTAGGTGATAATGGTTTGAAATCAATTGGGGATTATATCCATAGCAAAGGGTTGAAGTTTGGACTGCATATCATGCGAGGGATTCCATGGAATGCGTTTAGCGAAAACACACGAATTCTGGGGACCAAGTACTTCGCTCAGGATATTGCTAATCCAACAGATACATGTGAGTGGAATCATTCTATGTACGGAGTTAACCCCGATCACGAGGCAGGCATTGAATACTATCGATCATTGATTGCGCTTTATGAATCATGGGGAGTTGATTTTATTAAGATTGACGATATGGCAAGACCATATCACAAGGGCGAATTAGAAATTTTTTCAAAAGCGTTGAAAGAGTCAAAGCGTGATATATTCTTGAGTCTTTCACCAGGTAAAGCACCAGTTGAGGAAGCGGAACACCTAAGTCGTTATGCTAACCAATGGCGTATTTCAAATGACGTGTGGGATCACTGGAGATTGGTGAAACGACAGTTTGAATATTGTCGTGACTGGTATCCGCATATTCAGGATAACCACTGGCCAGATGCTGATATGCTTCCACTGGGAAAGCTCAGGCTTACGGGTGCGGACGAATGGGTAGCCAGTTTAATTCAAGCAGATTATGCTGATGTAAAGGATGAGTACTGTCGTTTGTTACCAAAGGAACAATATACCTTGATGAACTTATGGAGTATTTTCCGGTCACCTATGTTCTTCGGAGGATATCCACCTCATAATGATAGCCTGACGACGGCTCTACTTACCAATAATGAAGTAATTGAGCTTGATCAATTGAGTGAGAGTAATGAAGAAATTTCGTTTCAGGACTCTGTAAGTGTGTGGTTTGCCAAGCATTATAAAAAAGATCGACGGTACATAGCTGTTTTTAATATTTCGGAAGAAGAAAAGCGGTTTGAATTTCCAGACTCATTAAAACAAGAAAAGATCATAGCAACGAATATTTGGACTCGGGTGGAAAAAGCTATGAATGAGCCTATTTCCCTAAGTCCACATGAATCTGTCTTGTATTGCTTGGATAATAAAGACAGTAGGTTAGTGCTGAAATGATTCTGTTAGAGTAATGCGTGGTTTCATTACAAGGAACGACTTTTTGGAAAAACTGCTTTTTGATACGTAATGAAAGATCCACAAGTGTTACGTATTTGTGTAAAGGCTGTTTTAAATGCGGATATAAAATCATGTCATACCCATTTCGAACGAACTCTTTTGAGAAGTTATCACATGGATTCTATGTAAAATTCAAAGAACTAGCGTTAGATGCGCTTTAATTATTCATAGTTGATGTAGCCAAAATTTTCAGGTTGGATCATCACGCCTATTTTCTGTAATGTCAACAACTATCTCATATGTTAAATCGATTACTCACTTATCTTGCTGCTGCGGCTCTAACGTGTTGTGTATGGCCTACATGGGCAGCCCCTAAAGAATTGGGCTCTACCTTTCTATTTAAGCTTCCGTTAGAATCTATTCAGATGAATAACCTACATCAGAATGGGGTTTATCGAATAGAAAACTCACCCTATTTGATGTTTGAGTTAGGCACGGAAGTGCGGTATTTATTATTTCTGGTCTTAGTTGTTATCGCCGGGCTGCTATTACTTTCAGCCAGATATCTATGGCTTAAGATTAATGTGTTGAACATGCAGAAGCAGATGTTGTTGCATAAAGCGCATCCGACATCCGAGATATCATTGCCGGAAATCAAGATCCAGACTAATATAGATGAGCAGATGTCCACCATGGTAACTGAAGATGTGTTAAGTGGTTCTGAGGATAATCAGAAAGACGTTAATTTTCTAAGAACTGTGTCGACTCATATTCATAACAACATCTCTGACGTAAATTTTCACGTCGATGAGCTGGCCAGGGAATTGGGGATGAGTAGGACTAGTCTATATAACCGTTTGTCAGGAGCTACGAATACGTCTGTTGGGGATTACATCAAGACAATAAGGCTTGAAAAAGCTAAGGAGTTGCTAATATCAGGTAGTCATACGGTATCGGAAGTAGCGAGTATGGTGGGATTTAAGGACAGAAGTCATTTTTCCACGAGTTTTTCTAAATACTACGATGCACCGCCGATCATGTATTTGAAGTCGAAACAGCATGTTGGATAGAAGTGAATATTGTGAAAGATCTTATTTTATCAAAAAACATTACCCAAAG
>CAYMST010000092.1:0-6590 GCA_964393115.1 uncultured Roseivirgaceae bacterium
TCACCAAACTCTATCAAAATGATGGAGATGGGACCTTTACGGAGATATCAATCGAATTAGAAAATATAAGAGACGGATCCCTGAATTGGTTAGACTATAACAAAGATGGGAACCTTGACTTATTCTTGACCGGCACGAATGGAAGTGATAGAGTCACCAGGCTATATCAAGGAAGTGGGGATGGAAGCTTCCAAAGCGTACAAGAAAGCACCTTTCCAAACATTAGTCAGTCTGCGAGTGAGGTGGCGGATTTTAATGGTGATGGATGGGAAGATATTGTTTTAAGTGGGTTTGATGGAACCAATAGACTCACCAAAGTTTTTCAAAACAATCGAGGAATCTTTTCAGAATCAAACTCTCTTGATGGTGCATTTTTCAGCTCGTTAGACGTAGAAGATTATAACCAAGACCAAAAACCAGATATTCTATTAACCGGTGTAGCTACATCTTCTGATATTACAAGGCTATACAGAAACACCTCTTCTTCTAGTTCGATAAGCTTTAGTACTACTGGAAATATGACTGGACTCTGGGGAGTCAGTCAATTTGTAGATTTTGATGCAGATGGAACTGCTGAACAAATGATAGTTGGGCAGTCGGCAGCAAAGCTTTATGGTACACCATCAAGTGAAATATTAGTTGGAACATTGGAATCACTAAGTTTTCCCATGACTGATTGGAACGATTTTGACCATGATGGGGATTTAGACCTACTTCTTGCCGGACAAAAATCAAATGGAGATCAAGCAACTATTCTATACATCAATGAATTACAATCGGGCACACTCAGTTTTACCGAAGTGGACACCGGTACATTCATAGGGCTTGAAAACGGGACCATAGACTGGATAGACATCGATGGTGATGGGAATCAAGATATTTTCATAACAGGGTTTGATGGCTCCTCTCCTATTTCAAAGGTGTACGTCAATAATACAGACCTAGAAAATGCCCCTCCAAGTGCTCCAGATCATTTAACCTCAACAGTTGATCTAAATGATATCACCATTAGCTGGTCAGGAGCATCGGATGATCTTACACCTGAGGCAGCGCTATGGTATGAACTATTCATCTCTCAGGACAGCACCGAAATAGACAGTTTATTTCGAACCAGCGTCACGCAAAAACGACTTCAATCTGCGCTCTTAACCACAAATCAATATGGTCTAGAAAATCTTGATGGTGGAACGTATTATTTCACTGTCCGCTCATTTGATCAAAATGGACTTGTTTCAACCATTTCAAAAGTAGATTCCTTTTTCGTTCTAGGAGCACCAAATCTACAGATGGGCTATATCGATGATACTAATTATAAGCTCTTTTGGGATCCGGTGGAAGGAGCCACAAGTTATCGAGTAGATCTTTCCAGAACATCAGACTTTTCATCATTCGAGTCAGGGTGGGACGGGCGAAATGTAACGGACACCATTGTGGATGTTACCAACCTTTTTGAAGGACTGGATTATTATGCCAGAGTGAGGGCGGTGAATGAAGAAGGAAAAAGTGAATTTTCAAGACATTTAAGGACATCTCGGTTCTCACAATACACCCAGTTAATTTCCGATAAAAATATTTTACAAATTCTGCCATGCGATCTCGATGAAGATTCCGATTACGATCTTTTAGTCTTGACAAAAGAGTTTTTTCAATCGACATGGATTAGCAACTCTCTAATGTTTTATGAAAATAAATCTGGAGTCTACCTTTCTAATGAATCCTACAAGAAAACAGGAATATCGAAGTTTAGCGATGTTATTTTAAATGATATCAACAATGACGGAAAGTTAGATATTGGCATGTTTTATTCACTTTCAGAATCAAAAAGTGTTCTTAGATATTTTAGAAATCTTCAAAGTAGTGACTTTGACTCTTTAATATTTGATTTTAGGGTACAGGATATAAACATCTTTGATTATAATAATGATGGTCAAAAAGATTGGCTAACAAGTTCCGTATCAGATAAAGCAGGGTTTAGTGGTGAAGACGTGAGAGTTTTCAATTTTTTCAATACCGGTGAATCTCTGATAAATCCAGATCTCATTTTTACCGTACCTCCTGTCGAGAACATTTCTATTGCAGACATGAGTAATAATGGTAGGCTTGACTTATTAATTCATGATGCATTAGGGCAACTTTTCGTCTATGAAGGTGAAGCATACTCAAACAAAGTTCAGATCCTTTCAAATCCATCTTCGTCTGAATTTCCACGCCCGAAACAGTTTATATTAAACGACTTCAACGGAGATGGAAAGCTAGATATTATTCATGCCGGTTATGAGGGTATAACATTTTCATATCTAGAATTTCTATTAACAAGCAATGGTAACTTTAGTTCTATAGCCAACCCAGATCATAATCTTATAAACAATTCAGCGGTTCAAAACGGAATATCAATACAAACCGGAGATATAAACAATGATGGTCTTTCTGAGACTATTTTATGGGACGACAGTAGGGATGTAACTAAGCCCTTAAAAATTGTTCAATGGATCGAAGCTGAGCTGGTAAATAGTGGTGTTAATATTGTTGATACATTTTATCAATCCACACCAACTCTTTTAGATTTTGATAATGACTCAGATCTTGATATAATCAACTTTAACCCCAATTTGTCACTAGGTACTGTTTATTACAGAAGTAATAACATTTTAAACAAAAACACCCCTCCTAATCCCATCACCGGTCTCTCTGCCTCCCTAGGCCAAGACAGCATCCGCTTCACTTGGGATAGAGCTACTGACGACCTCACTCCCTCTCTTGGGTTAAACTATAATTTATATGTCAAGCATATAGACAGCACGAACTTCGTGGTATCTCCTATGGCGGATTTAGAGACCGGCTGGCGTTACATTCCAGAGCGCGGGATGATTCAAGACACTACTTGGTTTCTTCGCTATAACAATATGACACCCGGCACTTACATATGGTCGGTACAAGCCATTGATGCCTCTTATGCGGGTGGACAGTTTGTTGTTGCAGACACATTCGTATTTAATGGGATAACCAAACCTACGGATATCATGCTTTCTAAAGACTTTATCAACGAAAACCTTCCTGCTGGAAGTCTTGTGGGTAAGCTATCTTCCATTAGCTCCGCAGCGTCAAACTTTACTTACACACTAGTTGATAATTCCAACTTTCCTGATAATAGCGTTTTTACCATCTCAAGCGATTCGCTTATCAGTAATCAATCCTTTGACTTTGAAACCAAATCTTCCTATGTCATCAACATTCAAACAAAAAATGCTGATGAGGATTCGATAACCAAATCTTTTACCATAAACATCAACGACGTAGTAGAAACCCCTGGCAACAATAACCCTACAGACATCAACTTAACTGGGCAGCAAATAGCCGAAAACCAACCTATTGGAACCGCCATAGGGACTTTATCCACAGTGGATAACGATGAAGATGACGTACACATTTATAGTTTTAATGAAGGCTCCGGTGGAGAAGATAATGACTTATTCCAAATCGATGGAACCATACTACGCGCTAAAGCTATATTCGATTTTGAGCAGAAATCCAGTTATGCTATTCGAATACTTACTGATGATCAAAATGGCGGCACTTTCCCAAAACCCTTTACGATTTCCATTTTAGATATTGAACCTGAAAACACCAATAACAACCCTCCAACTGGTATAATAAGCTCGCCGTCATCACCTTTATTCATTGAAGAGAATAATAAAACTGGTGACATGATTGCCACGTTATCAGCTGTAGATCAAGATATTAATGACAGTCATTCTTTTGAAATCATCCCACTAGATACAAATGACCACCACAATGACTTTACCATTGTAGGTAATGAGCTACAAGCCAATACTATTTTCGACTTTGAAGATCGAAATCAATACTTCATCGCTTTAGTAGTTAAGGATATTCAACAAGCCGCTGACACCTCTATTTTCCAGATAATTATTCAAAATATTGAAGAGAGCATTGGTGAGTATTGGCTTAGTAATACACAGATTTTGGCTCAGGCAACCCCCGGTACTTACATCGCTTGTTTGCAAAATCAACAATCCGGAATCACTTACGAAATAACTAATACTACCAGTTTTGACAATCAATTTTTCACTCTCGTAGACTCTTGCTTGATACTCAATCAAGCGCTAGGAGATAAGTCAAGTTTTCAAATTGAAATCGGTGCAGAAAATCAGGAAGCCTCAGATGTTAAACTATTCAATCTGGAGGTCATTAATCCAACCTGGGAACCGCAGACTGGGCAAACCAATAATACGGACGGTTACGAGATTATCGCTATTCCTTATCAAGGGCTTCGGGTGAATGAAGTATTTAGAGAGCTTATCGAAGTGGATCGAAATCAAAAATGGAGAGTCTTAACCTTGTCGTCTGGCAGCCAAAGCTATATTGAATTAACATCTAGTTCTATCCTCCAGTCAGGTACAGGCTATTGGATTAATTCTCATAACCCATACACCATCAATATATCCGATGGAACACCCGTATTGTTAAACAATCAAAAAGATTTCCCTATCCAATTGAACCCTGGCTGGAATATGATTGGAAACCCATTTTTAAGATTGCTTAGTAGAGATGAAGTAGTAGCTCGAAATTTTGAACTTGGCATTATGTCACAGGATGAACCTAACTTCATCTTTTACGCTTTTAATGGAAGTTATTTCAATAAGCCACAACTGGACGTTTTCGAAGGAGCCTTCATCAACTCGGATACTCAAAAGACTATTTACTTACCACAAAAGTCTGCTTCTTCAAACACAAGACTAATGAATCATCAGTTCAACTATTACCTTGATGATCATAACTGGCAGATCGGTCTTACCCTGTCTCAAAGTGGTAAGTTTAATAATCTTAGTGGAATCGGTATGCACCCTAACGCCAACGACGGTAAAGACCGTTATGATCTCCCTTCTCCGCCCTATTTGAGTGAGACCAATGCATTTGGAATGCAACAAGTAAGCACTACCCTAGCTAAAAATATCGTGGATCCCCATAAAAGCTATAAATGGACTTTTGATGTTTTTGGAGAAGGTAAAGCTACATTGAGTTGGGATATGTTAAGTGAGTTGAATAACCTGAAGATCATATTGTTACCTCAACAACAATTGATTGATATGGATGCGATAAGTGAGTATGATTTTATGGTTGAGGAGAATCAAAAGGCAATAGTATTATATGGAGATACTGATCCTGAAATCGCTCAAGTCAAGGTAAACGCTTTTCCAAATCCAACCAGTGGAACGATTACATTCTCAGCTTTGATCAGCGGAAAAGAAAGAGCTTATGGTGTAAACATCAATATATTCAGCTTAGAAGGGGTAAAAGTGAAGACATTACTAGGACTAGCATCGTCAAATACAACGTTCCATAAATCATACAAAATTGATTTACCGGCTGGAGTATACTTATATAACGTTAGCTACGGAAATAAAAGGAGTAACATAGGAAAGCTTATTATCCACTGAAACAAATAACCACTTTTTACATTGTATTTCATTTTTTGAAATTGGGTTTGATCAATGACCTGTAAAGTAGTCAATATCGATAAATTCCAACTTCTTTGTGAGAAGGAACCAGTCGAGCAAAGTCTTTCATAAGAATTATAATACTTGATTTCGTTGAGTAGTGGTAAACCATGGCAGTTCGAGTTAAAATTTGCACTCATTGAAGATAATGTTTGAACATTAACTTGACTGATCCTGATAAAAAAATCGATGTAAAGGAAAAAAATAAAAACTTTTAGGTAATGTAGGAGTCAAATGAGCCTTAATACTGGACAGGATTTAATAAATGATTTAAAAACCTTACTTTTGTAAGTATCAAAGGAAAAATCATGAATTCTTTTGTTGTCTTAAACCATATCTGTAGTTATCATATTCTCAAGAAAAAAATGATGAAATGTTTTCATCAGTGGTTTCTAGGTGTAAGACATCATCTCAAAAGATTTCGTGTATTATCGACGGCAACTGTATCACCAAGGTTGAAGTTAGATACGAAAAAAAATGTATTCCATCTAAAGTCAGTCATTACCATTACTGTAGCCATATATGATACGAATATAAACCCTAATAACTCTTTCGCTCAAGATCAGTATGCATTAAACACACAATTAATTGGTGATTAGTTAATGGCGAACAGATTTAATGTGAACTACTTAAAACAAACCATACGTTCTGGTATTATACTATGTTCGCTTCTGTTAATCGGAGCTTCTAACTTTAAGAGTAGCTTATCAATAAGCGAAGCAAATCAAGTACTTTCCAGTGATGGCGTAGATCTAGAAGATGGACTCATCGCCTATTATTCTTTTAATGGAGATGCTCAAGACCAAAGTGGAAACGGAAATCATGGAATTGTTACAGGAGCAGCTCTCACTTCTGATAGCGCTGGTATAACCGGTCAAGCCTACCTGTTTGATGGTGTAGACGATAAAATTGAAGTACCTCATAGCACGGAAATAAGTATCGGACAGGGCGCAGGTACGCAAAGAACATTTTCCTTATTGTTTTTGGCTGACCAAAATCAGGTTGACCCCGGGCCATTTCCTTTTTTAAGTTACCCACTACTGCACAAAGGACTTGGTGAAAGTGGTAATATAG
>CAYMST010000092.1:6690-16763 GCA_964393115.1 uncultured Roseivirgaceae bacterium
CCTTTTTTAAGTTACCCACTACTGCACAAAGGACTTGGTGAAAGTGGTAATATAGATTATGTGTTGGGAGCAAATTCGTTTAATTCATTTGGGTTTTCTACTGGACCATCAACTGATGACTGTGCTGGTAACTCTGGAACTACTGAACCTGAAAGAGGCCAATGGCACCACGTTTTAGTCACTTTAGATCAAACCGGATCGCAAAGCGGAACCAAGGAAGTATACATGGACGGGCAGCGTATTATTAGTTGTCAATATCAGGATAAAGCAGAAACACAAAACGAGCCTCTCATAATTGGTGGTGGGAAATTATTCAACTTCCTCCAGCCTATGTTTTTCAAAGGTAAAATCGATGAAGTTAGGATGTATGACAGAATCCTGAACTCCGAAGAAATAAACGCTCTAACACCTATTGATAATAATATCCCTACTGATATCTCAATTACAGATACCACAATCTTAGAAAATCAACTAGCCCCAACATTCATAGGAAAACTAAACACTACAGATCTCGATGAGGACGAATTCATTTACACCCTCGCAGATGGACATCCTGACAATGACAATTTCTCCATTATTGAAGACTCTCTTTTCGCTACTGTGTCTTTTGATTATGAAGTAAAATCTAGCTATCAAATTGCTATCCAATCCAATGATCAGAAAGGTGGAAAAATCGAAAAAACATTCGAAATAATCGTACAAGAGGTAACCAATATTAAGCTCGATAGCGGACTCATCGCCTATTATCCGTTCAGCGGAGATGCCCAAGACCAAAGTGGAAATGGAAATCACGGTACTGTTACAGGAGCAGCTCTCACTTCTGATAGCGCTGGTATAACTGGTCAAGCTTACCTGTTTGATGGTGTAGACGATAAAATTGAAGTGTCTCACAACACAGAAATAAGTATCGGACAAGGTGCAGGTACGCAAAGAACATTTTCCTTATTGTTTTTGGCTGACCAAAATCAGGCCGACCCCGGGCCATTCCCTTTTTTAAGTTACCCACTACTGCACAAAGGACTTGGTGAAAGTGGTAATATAGATTATGTGTTGGGAGCAAATTCGTTTAATTCATTTGGGTTTTCTACTGGACCATCAACTGATGACTGTGCTGGTAACTCTGGAACTACTGAACCTGAAAGAGGCCAATGGCACCACGTTTTAGTCACTTTAGATCAAACCGGATCGCAAAGCGGAACCAAGGAAGTATACATGGACGGGCAGCGTATTATTAGTTGTCAATATCAGGATAAAGCAGAAACACAAAACGAGCCTCTCATAATTGGTGGTGGGAAATTATTCAACTTCCTCCAGCCTATGTTTTTCAAAGGTAAAATCGATGAAGTTAGGATGTATGACAGAATCCTGAACTCCGAAGAAATAAACGCTCTAACACCTATTGATAATAATATCCCTACTGATATCTCAATTACAGATACCACAATCTTAGAAAATCAACTAGCCCCAACATTCATAGGAAAACTAAACACTACAGATCTTGATGAGGATGAATTCATCTACACCCTTGTGGATGGATACCCAGACAACAATAACTTCTCCATCATTGAAGACTCCTTATTCGCTACTGTGTCTTTTGATTATGAAGTAAAATCTAGCTATCAATTTGCTATCCAATCCAATGATCAGAAAGGTGGAAAAATCGAAAAAGTAATTGAAATATTCGTTCAGCAATCTCCTCTTATCAAGCTAGATAGTGGTCTTATCGCCTACTACCCTTTCAATGGAGATGCTAACGATGAAAGCGGAAATGGACATAATGGAACTGTAACCAACGGCGCGACGCTAACAACAGATCGAAATGGAATGGCTAGTAGTGCCTATTCGTTCGATGGAACAAATGATTATATCTATGTTAGCGACCATGAGGATCTCAATTTTCACAACCAATATTCAGTCTCTTTGTGGTTTAACAGTTCGAGTCTTCCTGCCGATGGCCAGGCAATGACCATGTTTTCCAAGATCGGAGGATCGAGGGCTATTACGATAGAAACGTATATGTCTCCTGAACCTAACCTAGACCTAACCATCAGACATTATTTTATATACGATAATGATTTCTTGTTTACCCCCTTACCAAGCGATAGAAATATGGTTGCAAATGAGTGGTATCATTTCGTTTCTGTATGGGATCAAGGAGTTGTTAAGTTATATCTAGATGGACAGCTCATATATACTACAGACAAGTTTACTATAGATGGACCTCAATGGAATACAACCACAAATGGAGGAGGTATTTATATCGGTGCACTGTTGAATTCCACCTTAGTTCCGTTTCACGGTAAGCTAGATGAAGTTAGATACTATAATCGTGTGCTCTCCGCCGAGGAAATCAAATCACTTTCGGACCAAGAGGTTGTCAATAGTCTACTTTGTACACCGATAGGTTTCTCTGCTCTAGTGGAATCAAGTGATAGCGTAGTATTAAGTTGGAACGAAGAAAGTTCTTCCGCATCTGAGTTTATCATTTCCAGATCTACATCTCAAGAAAGTGGCTACTCCGACATCGCCACAGTTGATGCTAACACTTATCAATACGCAGACACCGACGTTATTTCAGGAGAAACTTATTATTATACAATTGTAGCTGCACACGATGGTTTTGTCTCACCAAGTGATACCTCGAATGCAGTAGTTCTACCGATATCAGATCATCTTGATCTAGATCAAGAACAGCTATTATTCTTAAACTTTGATGGAGGGTATCAAGACCTGAGCATCCACCAGCAACAGACTTTTACTAAAAATATGTCGCTTACCTCCGACCGATTTGGAAATATGAACAGTGCAGGTCGGTTTAATGGAAATGGATATCTTTTAGTAAACGAATCTACTGACTTATCACTTAGTGATTCGGATTATTCATTTAGTTTTTGGATTAAACACGATGATGATGATGATAGAGATAGGATATTTTCTCGATACGATGATTTAGCAATTAAAGAACCAACAAGTGGCTATTTCCTAAACTTATGGGAACCTATAAACCATATGCATTGGGGAGATAACCTTGGACTGTATTCAAGTGGTTGGGAAATACACGCAAACAATTCTTTAACTCCCGATCAATGGCATCATGTGGTGATCAACTACAGCAAGGACTATGAAAAATCCTTTTACTATCTAGACGGCGAACTTTCTAACGTTACGCACTATTTCCCAGCACTAAATCAGGAAGTTGCACAACTTGTCATAGGAGCTTACCCATCCGATGGTGATACTATTTTACATTTCGAAGGAGCTCTTGATGATTTTAGAATTTACGAACGAATGCTCAGTTACACCGAAATCAATATTCTCAATAATAATGTTCCCCCTTCAAGTATTTCGATATCCAATACGGAAATACCTGAAGGTAACGAAGAGAATTATTTCGTTGGTAAACTTTCTGCTGTCGACAATAACCCACAAGACAGCATTGTATTTTCAATCGTATCTGGAACCACTCTAGACAATGAACTATTCGATTTATCTCAAGATTCGTTATTCATAAATATCTCAGCTGACCATGTGATAAAAGAATCTTACTCCTTAAGTATCACGGCTGATGATCAAAAAGGTGGGGTACTTATCGATACCATAAAACTTCAAATCTTAAAGATTAATGATTATATCAAAATCGATAGTGGTCTCATCGCCTACTACCCACTAAACGGAAACGCTAACGATGAAAGTGGAAACAACAATCATGGTATACTAAATGGACCCGTCTCAGCAACTGATTTTGTAGGAAATGAAAATCAAGCACTTCAGTTCGATGGGTTGAACGATCATATCTATATTCCGGATGATCCATCACTAGACCTAGGACAAGGAGGCGGTAAAAAGCGAACTTTTTCCATTCGATACTTTCCAGACCAAAACCAGCCAAATGAAGAAAGCGGTGCTTTCGACCTTTTTCCATTAATTAGAAAAGGAGGTGGTGTTAGCGATGAGTTGGACTATTCTATAGGCTTCAATACTGGGGGCAACCTAGGATATACAACAGGAATAAGCACGGACGCTTGCGCTGGAGGACTTGTAGTTCCTGAGCCCTCACGTAACGAATGGCACCATGTTATCGCTACTTTTTCTTCGACTGGCGAACAAACAGGCATCAAACAACTCTACATAAATGGAGAGTTACTAGAAAGTTGTGAATACAGTGTGAAAAACCCTGAAAACGACTCTAGTCTTTTGATAGGATTCGGATATTTCGGTTCCTCCAATAATCCTGTATACTTCAAAGGAAGAGTTGACGATATTAGGATTTATAATAGAATACTAAATAGCAATGAAATAAATACCTTATCTACCAACAAAGCACCTACCGACATTACACTTTCCGAAATTACTATTCTAGAAAGGCAAAACGATTTTACCTTTATTGGAAAGTTACAAACGACGGATGCAGACGACGCAGATTTCATATATTCATTAGCAGATGGATATCCAGATAATGACAACTTCTCTATCATTAAAGACTCCTTATTCGCCACTTCTTCTTTTGATTATGAAGTAAAATCTAGCTATCAAATCGCTATTCAATCCGACGACCAGAAAGGTGGTGAACTAACCAAAACTTTTGAAATACTAGTTCAATCCCTTAACCTAACCGAACTGGATAATGGACTTATCGCTTACTACCCATTTAATGGAAATGCAAATGATGAGAGTGGAAACGAGCATCATGGAATTCCAACTAACGGTCCATCACTCACGACGGATAGAGATGGAAACGCCAATAGCGCGTATCTCTTCGATGGAGTTGACGACTATATCTACATAAATGACGACGCAGAACTTAATTTTCATACTTCGTTTTCGGTTTCATTGTGGTTCAATATGGAAGGTCTTCCCGATCTAGATGAATCACATAACTTATTCTCAAAGATAGGTAGTCAAAGAGCTTTTGTACTAGAAGCCTACAATAACCCAAACCCCTTGATAAATATGTTGATAAGACAATATTTCATGCGCAATGGAAACTTTATTTATAACCGAATACCAAATGACCGAAACATTGTTGTAGACGAATGGATGCATTTAACAGCCGTTTGGGATAACGGAACCTTTAAGTTCTATTTTAATGGAGATCTCAGATATCAAACAAGTGAATTTGTCTTTGATAGTCCAATATGGGATACGACAACAGATGGAGGTGGAATATATATTGGATCGGTATATAGAACGGGTAGTGCAGGTGTTGTCAGTGGCCTCGGCCTTCATCACGGAAAGATCGACGAAGTCAGGTACTATAATAGAGCGTTGACTTCCGAAGAGGTGGTGGCTTTGGCAAATGAAGAGACCGAAGTTAATGAGCTATCACCGCCTATCGGGTTTTCTGCATTACCAGAAGCTAATGATAGTGTTTTGATTCATTGGGTTAATGATAATTCACTAGCAAAAGAATTTATTATATCAAGATCCACTACTCGCGAAAGTGGGTATGTAGATATCGCCTCTGTGGACAGTAGTAAAACTCAATATGAAGATACAGATGTGATTGCTGGACAATCATATTATTATACCATAAGAGCGGCAAGAGATAAATTAGAGTCAAAAAGAGACACGTCTCAAGTTGTTGATCTTCCATTGAGTAATGTTGATTTGAATAAAGACCTCCTCCTTTCTTTAGATTTAGGAGAAGATCTTAAGGACCTAAGTACCTATCAACACGCATTGGTACCCAACAATATTTCATTGACTTCAGATAGGTTTGGAAATCAGGCCAGTGTTTCACGGTTCGACGGAGATGGTTACATTTTACTTAATGAATCCACAGACCTCTCTCTTGCAAATTCTGACTATTCTATCAGTTTTTGGATAAGCCATGATGATGATGATGATCTGGATCGGGTAATTACAAGGTACAATCCTGAAGCTAATGGTGACTTCACCTATGGTTATCAAATCCAAATCCCAAAGTTTGATGAATTCCTAAACCTAGATGACCAAATCGCATTTAAATCTATTAATTGGAATTTGCGTTCCCATCAAAAACTCGATACCGAGCAATGGCATCACATCGTCATCAATTACAGTGCCTTTTATGAAAAGATGTTCTTATACATAGATGGAGAATTAGCCAATACTTCGCATTATATACCAGTCTTAAAGCAAGAAAACACACAATTGTCTATTGGGGCCGATGTATTTGATGGAGTAGTCACATCTCATTTTGAGGGAGCTCTGGATGACCTTCGGATATATGATCGAATTCTTAATTATTCTGAAATTAAAGCACTAGTTGATAATTCAGCTCCTGACACGATAGTTGTTTCCAATACAGAAATTATGGAAAACAATACTATCGGACATCTGATCGGCGAATTATCCGGTACTGACCCGGATATGGATGCAGTTGAGATTAGTTTAGCTGGTGATCTTGCCGATAATGAGTCATTTTTCATCTCTGGAGGATCTCTATTTGCAACTGAGTCCTTTGATTATGAATCAAAAAGCACATATACAATTATACTAAGAGCGAGTGATAAGAAAAGTGGAAGGTTGACGCAGACAATTGAGATACAAGTATTAGACTCATTAGAACCTGTTAATCTTGATAACGGACTAATTGCTTACTACCCGTTTAATGAAAGTGCTCAAGATGAAAGCGAGAACAACCTCCACGGTACGGTCATAGGCGCCACCTCCACTTTAGATCCTTTTGGAAATGAAAATGCAGCCTACTTATTTGACGGCATTGATGACGAAATTTCCGTACCTAATAATTCAATCCTAGGAGTAGGAACTGGGTCTGATAAAGAGCTATCGATTTCCCTTTGGTTCCGTACCGATGTGGAACAACCTGATGAATCTAGTGGGGCTTTTGACCGTTTTCCGCTTATTCATAAAGGTGAAGGGCAGGATAATGCGATCGATTATAGTATTTCGTTAACTACCAATAACTCATTGGATTTTATCACTGGCTCGAGTTTCAACGACTGTAGCGGAGGCTTTGGAATTGATGAGCCCTCCAGAAATCAATGGCACCATCTAGTAACTACAATGGATGCAAATGGAATACAGTCGGGATCAAAAAGAATATACATTGATGGCCAACTTGTAAAAAACTGTGATTACGAACTCAAAAATGAAACGAACAACTTCGAACTTAAAATAGGGTCAGGCTACTTATCCTCTCTCAGTGAACCAACATTTTTCAAGGGTATCATCGACGAGGTAAGAATATATGATAGGGTTTTAAATCATGAAGAAATCAAGGACCTTTCTGGCATTAGTAGCTCAGCCCCTACAGAACTGGCTCTTTCTGACACCACGATTATGGAAAATCAGCCCATTGGTACTTTAGTTGGTGTCCTAACTTTGAACGACCTAGACTTCTTCGATGCTCATAGCTATGAACTCATTAACGGATTTGGCGACAATGTAAAGTTCACAATAGCTGGGGATTCGCTGCTGTCAAATGAATCGTTTGATTTCGAATCCGATTCAATTTTAAATATTAGCATCAAAGCTTCAGACCGCTATGGATTAGCGGTAGAACAGACTTTTGAAATTAAGATCATCGATGAATTAGAGTTTAATCTGGATAGCGGACTTATTGCCTACTACCCTTTTAATGGAGACAGAAATGATTACAGTGGTAATGGGCATCACGGTACTGCGATTAATAATGCAGGCATAGGGGTAGACAGAAATGGCAACTTAACCAGTGCTCATTACTCTGATGGACTTAATGACTACGTATTCATTGATAACCATGAAAGCTTCAATTCGCACGCTCAATACAGTGTTTCACTCTGGTTTAGCCATGCGATATCACTTCCACCGGATGGTCAACAATCCCCATTATTCTGGAAAATAGGTGATAATGGCTCATCCTTGAACCTTGCCATTGAGACTTATATGAACCCATCTCCAGATAGAGGTTTAGAGTTTGTTCACGGATTTCAAGTGGATGGTAGTACTCTTTTCACTCAATCTCCGAGTAATGTAAAAATCGAATTGGACGAATGGTACCATCTAGCTGTAGTTTGGGATCGAGGTTCGGTTAAGTTTTATCTTGATGGACAACTGATATATGTAACTGACAGATACACAGTTGAACAGCATAGCTGGGATTTGAGTTCTGGGCGTCCTAATGGTATTTTAGTTGGATATCAACCATTCAATGGAAGAATAGATGACGTGAGATACTATAATCGAGTGCTGACTACTGAAGAGATAAATGTCTTCGCAGAAACTGATCAAAACAATGGATTACCGGCTACTCCAATTGGGTTCTCAGCGTTACTAGAGGCCAGAGATAGTGTGGTTTTGAACTGGTCTTCACAAGATTCTTATGCCACGGAGTTCACTATTTCGAGATCAACGACTAAAGAGAGTGGATATACAGAAATTGCTACCATAAGCAGTGAGGAAACCAATTATGTAGATAAGGACATATTGGAAGGCAATACGTATTACTACACTATCAATTCGTCTTTCGAAGAGTTTACATCAAAAAGCGATACATCGGAAGCTGTAACCATACCATTTTCTAATATTATTAATCTAGATAGTGGGCTCTTGTTATCATTAGATTTTAACGACAACCTTCAGGATCAGAGCTCCCATCAGCATAACGTATTGACTAAGAATGTTTCACTCGCAAATGATCGTTTTGGAACTGCGAATAGAGCCTCACAATTCAATGGAGAAGGTCATATTTTAATAGATGAAACCACGAATTTATCATTGAGCGATAGCGATTATTCTTTTAGCTTTTGGATGCTAAACAGCAATGATGACGACCCTGATGTACTATTTTCTAGATACGATAATGCTGCAAGCGACGAGCTTTCAGATGGCTACATTTTTGATATTGCTCAGCCAGCTGCTAATCAAAATTTAGAAGACCAAGGCGGTCTACATTCGAATGGATGGGAACTTTTATCTGGAACTTCAATAGCTGAGGACGAATGGCATCACATTACCGTTAACTACAGCGCCACGTATCAAAAAGCGTTTTTTTACTTAGATGGTGAGCTAACCAAAACGACTCATAACTTTCCTGAATTGAAGGATGAAAATGCACAACTAGTAATCGGTGCTCTTGGGCTTAATGGTGATACAAGTAGCCATTTTGAAGGCCTTGTTGATGATTTTAGAGTTTATAGCCGAATGCTTCGCCACGCAGAGATTACTGTCTTAAAAGACAATGCTCCTCCGACATCAATTAATGTTAGTACAACAGAAATCCTTGAAAACAACAACCCAGGAGATTTTATCGGAAAACTAAGTGCCATAGACGCAAATTTCAATGATGTTGTTTTTAGATTAATCAGTGATACACTAAACAACAATCTATTTACCACCTCGAACGATTCATTGTTTGCAGCGGATTCATTTGATTTCGAAACACAAAACTCATTCTTCATCTTAATTGAAGCCAATGACCAGATAGGGGGACTACTTGAACAAACTATCGAGATTACTATCAATAACGTTAATGAAAAACCAACCGACCTAACCATCGATAGCGATAATATTGAAGAAAACAACGTTTTAGAGGGGTTAATCGGAGAATTCACAACCACAGATCCTGACAATAATCAAACATTCTCTTACGAGTTCGCTGACGGGGATAATGACAATTCCAGCTTCACTATTCTAAATGACTCGTTACTTGCTAACCAAATATTCGACTTTGAAATAAAAGACATCTACACAATTAGGGTCAAAGCAATCGATCAAGGGGGACTAGATACCATTAAAACCTTCCTTATTAACATCAATGATATCAATGAAAAACCCACCGATATTACTATCGGTAATGACAACATCGACGAAAACAACAACATCGATGACCTAATCGGTGAACTCTCTACTAATGATCCGGATAATAACCAAACGTTCTCCTACGAGTTCGCTGATGGAGATAATGACAACAGCAGCTTCTCGATTCTAAATGATTCGATTTTGGCAAATCAAGTATTCGATTTTGAAAATAAAAACAGCCATACCATCAGCATAAAAGCAACCGACCAAGGTGGACTAGAAACCATTCAAAACTTTACTATTAGCATCAATGATGTCAATGAAAAACCGATCGACATTACCATCGATAA
>CAYMST010000093.1:0-4736 GCA_964393115.1 uncultured Roseivirgaceae bacterium
ATTTTCATCGAAAAAAGCCTTATTTTAGACGTTAATGCAAATTAGTTTGATTCACATATCATAAAACTATAAACTAGACTAATACGAATCATATATCTTTGTAAACTGTTCTGTTGCGCATGTGCAACGAATGGTCTTAAGTATTGCAATAAATTTTGGTATACATATTAATATTGAAAACGCCGTTTATTTTATAGACGGTTTTTTTTTGCCTTTGCTCAATACCCTCATCCCTCGCAAACAGGTATGTATAGAAATCTCAGTTTGATCCTAAAATAAGCCTCTAGAGTTACAGAGAACAGTTTTTGAAAGATTTGCTGTTTGAGACTACTTGGAGAGTAAACGATAGGGCCGCCTGGCGCAGAATGTCTGCCAGTTTCAAATCTTTCCGGGCAACGTTTGCTGCGCGGCGTCCGCTAGGGTTTTTGCCCGCGTCGACATATGTCACAAATGGTATAAAACAAAAAAACGCTGCCTTGACCATGCAAGACAGCGCTCTTAGAATCGACTTCTTTAAATTAGTCGATGATAACCTTTTTCACTGATGTATTTACCTTAATTAGATACACCATATTAGTTTCAAAAGGATACAATACTTTCTCATTCCCCTTGGAGATACTAGACTCAAACAAAACACGTCCAGACAAGTCTTGAATCATCACTTGATACGTATTATCCGCTGAAGGAAGAGTAGGTAGCAGAATACCATCTTTTTCAACCATAAATAAGGTATGGTTTTCGGCAATACCCGACACTGTATTTTCACTATTGAGTCTAATTTCGAATCGGTCATTAACGTTCGTTACACCCTCTTCAAAAGTCACACTCTCTCCAGCTCCTAATACAAACTCCTCGCCAGTAACACGATCAGCGATAACGATCTTCTCTTGACGTGAAAAACCCGTTAGTTCTTCAACACTCAATGTATAACTTCCACTGTTCGGCGTGGTAATACCTAACTGCACCGCTTCATTTTGAGCCACTAATGGTAAACCCTGTATCACGTAAGGAGCACCATTTAAAAGAGAGAATATTTTCATGGTCTCGTCTGAACCAAACAATGGTGCATCATAGTTATTATCCGTTCCTGAGGTAGCATCTTTTATGAAGCCAACCAACGTTTCGTAGTGGCTTTCACCTGCAGCATCCTCAAGTGAAATTCTCACTATCTTATCTCCTGATTGCTCTCTAAAGAAGTTAGCATCTCTATTCTTACGTTGTCTTGAACGCATAGACTCATGAAACTCTATTATCTCGTCTTGATCAGACTTCAACTTCACAAAGAAGCCTTGTCCGCTCAACAAGTGTCCATTCCATCTAGAGCTACCGTGACCGGCTCTACTGTTTCCAGCAAGACCGAGCAAATTCACCGCTACATAATCACTATTGTTACCTCTTTGCACATTTGAACCATTGTCATCCCATAAGTAAATAGCACCAATGATATTTGGATTACCATTAATAAATGGTGCTAACGAAATTGGGGCAGGATAAGGATTTGATACCAAGTTCCAACCATCAGAAGCAGAATCTCTTGACGTGTAGGTACCTGTATACTGTACTGATCCATTATTCGGAATACCGTCGAAAGTAATGACCTTTCGATTCGCTTGTGCATATCCTCTTCCGGGCTCCAAAGTCATACTGCTCGCGTCGATCCATCTATTGATTCCTTCATCTACTGAGTAATCTACTGTCTCATCATAGGCATATACTCTTGGTCCTAAAACAGATCCTGTCATAGCCGCATCTTCCTTCACAGGGCTTCCAACAAACGAATATCTAGGGCCAGCATATCGAGTTGATCGTCTAATACGTGCCCCGTTTCCAGTCCATGTTTTTGTTCCATGTGTAATAATAGAAGAACCCGAAGCCACTGCGATTTTACCTAAGCTCTCCACATCACCTTTGATAATAAGTGCCGTGTCATTATCTACCACTAAAGTATCACCATATGTAATGGTTAAGTTATTGGTTTTGAAAGCTCCCTCTACGCTGAACATATAGTTCTCTGTAAGTAATGCACTAATATCATCGTTTGGCATAATGCTGAGTGACCAATCATTACCATTCCAAATCGTAGCGAATGCAGCGTTTTGCTGACCTGGCGTTCCATAATCTCCTGATCCAAAAGTAGTCGCAGCAACAGCCCATGTACTATCTTCCAGGTTATCCATAGTAGGGTTTACTAACTCAAAAGATTTACCGCTTTCAGCAGAGGTATAGTTCACACTATCTACTACAGTTCCGTCTGCACTGAGTGTAATGTGATCATCACTTCCTAAATCAATACCCTGGTACTCATGCGCTACCGTTACTCCACCATTACTTCCGCTGTCGTCATTGTTGCTTAGTACAATTTGAGACATCGCAGGAATCGAAACTTCTTCTTTAATAGTGTCATTTGCGGTGCTTGTAGAAATCACCCATCCGTACATGGAAATAGCTTCTGACGTAGTATTCATCACTTCAAAATACTCTCCATCACTATCCGCCACGGCAGAAGGGTCTGCCATTACTTCGTTGATAACGACCGCACCAACAGATGGAACAACCACAGTCGAACCTCCGGAAGGTGCACCAAGGTCAACTTGATCCGACTCAACCCAGACAGAACCACCTGTTGCGTTTCTTGACTTAATCCTAAATCGGTACTTACCATCTTCCTCAAGTCCTCCTCTTTCAATTTGCGTTGTATTCGCTGCAGCACTTCCTGCGCCTCTCCACTGATCGCCATCTAAGAATTTTTGAAGATCAAAAGAGGTTTCATTATCTGAATTGTCATTCCAATGAAGATTTACCGTTCTGTTATCCACTACCTCAACCCAGAAGTTACACGGTGGATGTGGCTTACCACCACCACTTGTCGCATTACAATCACCATTACCTTGAGGTGCTCCAGCATTAGACTGAACCGTAATAGTCGCATCGTCAGTAAAAGATCCATCGACTGTCGTCACCGTAATTGTAGCCGTACCTTCGCTTACACCGGTTACCAAACCACTAGCAGAAACAGTAGCAATCGCATCATCACTAGATGAATAGGTTACATTTTTGTTATCTGCATTAACAGGCGCTACAGTGACGTTTAACTGTTGAGTTCCAGACTCTATTACGGATACTGTATTGTCATCAAAGGATACGCCAGTTACGGCAACTGGCCCTGCTGTACCACCACTAAGGTCTACTTCGTCGGTTTCAACCCAAACTGAACCTCCTGTATTATTAATAGCTTTAACTCGGAACCTATATCGAGCATCCTCAACTAATCCACCCCTTTCGATAGATGTTGTGTTAGCCGCCGAGCTACCAGCACCTCTCCATTGGTCTCCACTTAAGAATTTCTGTAGTGAAAATGTGGTCTCATCACTTGAGTTATCATTCCAGTGCAAAATAACGGTTCTGCTATTCACAACTTCCGCGTATACATTACAAGGAGGATTCGGTTTACCTCCAGAACTGGTTGCTTCACAATCTCCATTTCCTTGTGGTCCGTCATTTACTTCAACAACAACCGTATCCATAAAATCTCCGTCCACAGTATTTACTCTTACAATTGTAAAACCTAAAGCTTTACCCGTTACAATACCCGAAGCACTTACTTCCGCAATCGCATCGTCATCGGAAGACCACGTTACATTCGTATTTGAGGCATTTGCCGGAGCTATGGTAGCCGTAAGTTGTAACGTACCGTTTTCAGTAACTTCTACAGTATCCTCCGCAAAAGAAATTCCTGTCACATCAACTGGAGCAGTGACTGTTACCACCGTTTGATCTGTGAAGCTACCGTCGTTAGTGGTCACTGTTATGGTTGCCGATCCAGCACTGATGGCATTTACCAAACCAGTAGAACTTACCGTAGCAACGGCCTCCATACTTGAGGCATATACTACCGATTTATCATTTGCATTTATAGGAGCCACAGCGGCAGTGAGTTGTACTGTTTGTCCTATCGCCAAAGAGCTGGTTTCAGGGGTTAGAGTTACACTTTCTACATCAATTACCGTTGTAGTGTCCTCAAGCTGCACGGTATCCGTTTCCACCCAAGCCGAGGATCCATTACCATTTACGGCACGTACTCTGAAGGCGTAACGCGCCTCAAAATCTAAGCCCGCTCTTTCTATCGTCTCAATGTCTGCTGCAGATGAACCTGCACCTCTCCACTGATCTCCTGCTAAAAACTTTTGGAATTCAAAACCAGTTTCATCGTCAGAGTTGTCCGACCAGTTAAGGTTGACTTTAGTTTCCGAAACCACTTCAGCCCACACATTACATGGAGGGTTAGGGATACCCGCTGGACTAGTAGCGTCACAATCTCCGTTTCCCGGAGGTTCTGGCAATACGGTAACAGTAACTTCATCAGTCTTAAACCCGTCAACAGTAAATATTGAGATGACAGCAGTTCCTTCCGCTACAGCCGTGATCAACCCTTGGGCATCAACTGTCGCTGCTGCTTGATTATTTGAATTATAATAAACCGTAGTATTTGTAGCGTCTACTGGTAAGATGGTATGATTCAATTGTACAGTACCTCCAATTTCTACACTTGTAGACTCTATATCAAATGATACCGATGTAACTGATATGTCTTCTTCGACTACGTCAGTAAGCGCTGGTGCACCTGAGACGAAAATATTATCCACATATAGCTTGTTGGTGCCTCCACCCCATCGCTCAATTTCAATCTTGTTAAATTTAGCCGGGTTTAAGGTCCCTCCTGATATAGCTACTTGGAC
>CAYMST010000093.1:4754-10766 GCA_964393115.1 uncultured Roseivirgaceae bacterium
TACTTGGACATTCGACCACGAGTTACCTGAAGCACTCTTACCCGTGTTGTTGGCAGAACCTCCATCACTATCGTGAAGTTTGATATTCAATCCATTGGCTGAACCTCCAATACCATATAACCCGATATTCACGGTTCCATCTGTGGCATCAATAGGGTCAAACGTGATGGTCAATGAGTGATCAGCTCCCGGAGCGACACTTTGGTCTAATCCTTCTGTATATCTTGATGAACTTCCTTCGGACGCTTGTGCGCCACTAGCCGATTGAATAACATTACCAGTTCCACCCCATGAGAGGCCTGCGGTTGAGTTGTTATCTGTAAATACAAAGTAGTATTGATCTGAAGGGTGTGTGAAGTTTTCCTCTGTAATCGGTGGTAAGAAATCTACCTCATCACCATTTATCTTTCTTGCTTGCACCCCCGCTCCTTGAGTTGCTAAATAAATTTTATCCCCAAACTTCTTAATGCGCTTGGCGGTAGAGTAATGCAGGTCAGAAGTCCAATCTTCCCAGTTCACTGAACCATCCGATTGAACTACACCTTTTAACACTCCATACCCCCATCGAATATCTTTCCATACGTGAAAAGCCACGTATATGGTGTTTCCATCTGTATACATTCCATTGCTACTGATTTCAGTAACACCCTCTTCAAACCAATCTGGTTCTTCCAGATAATTAAATAAGTCCGCATCCGCTAATACCGGGGTAGCACCAAATTGAGTAGCACCGTTATCTGCTCTTACAACACCTTTATTTCGCTCGTAGGTGTAGAAATATTTATTCCCTCCAATATTAACCGCGGATACTCCACCCCAGTTTAACAAATTGGTTTGACCACCACTTCTAGTCATATGCGTCCACATAATGGTGTCTCCATCGTTCTCACCTCTGTATGTACCTGTGTTATCCTTATAATAAAGGATATCACTATCATCCGGGTCAAATTCAAATTGCACACCAAGCGCTGTACTCTCATGTACTCTTTCAAACTCCGGTGATCCGGTATTAATCAAGGATACTATATTGTCGCAATAGTATAAGCCTACATGAGTGATGACATATAGTTTTCTAAAATCCTCTGGTACGCTGTAGAACTGCCAAATTCTATTTTTTGGAAGACCTCTACGCGTATTTGCGCTAGCTAAAATCTGCCAGTTATGATTTGGACTATTCAGGTTAATCGTTTTATACAACAAACTCGCATTAGCGGCAGGGTTACCTCCTCCGAAACCAGCAGCTGCATTCATCAAAACAATTGGTGGGTTGGTTGGCAACATGTGTACGGCATGACCATCCTGTACACCAAATCCTGTTCTAGTCTGTACCCAAGAGCCTCCATTATCCCAACTTTCTAAAGCTAAGTTATCCGCTTGGCCCTGAATCATATAGTTTTCGTGTACAGCAACGTCATAGGTAAAAGTGGAGGCAGTACCTCTGCTCCTATAAAAATCAATTCCGTTTTGTTTCTTTACGAAACCAGTACTGACAACCCTCCAATCTTCATTTCCATCTGCTGCATCACCAGTGAAGTAAGACTGCTGTGCTTGCGTAAACACTCCACGAGTGTAGTCTGTTCCAGTCCATTCCGCAGGGTAATATGTATTGTTACGACAGTTGGCAACATAGTAGTTCCAACCGAAATCGTAAGTTACGGACGCGTTTGTACCATCGTGATTCATGATAACCTCGTATGAACCGCTAACCGTTCCGTCCCCTGGATTCACTACAAAGCTACCTTCATATAAGCCTTCATTTGGATTTTGATCTCGCTGCGCAATCAGTACATAATGATTGTTTCCTGTAGATTGGAATACTTTCGGTTGCCACATGTGACGGTCGTGAACAACTCCTTGGCGTGTATATGTTCCTGCCCAGTTGTCATGACCCAAATCTTGCCAAGCGCCGTCGTTGAGATAATCTTTTACAAATAGTTTTGACCTACCATCTTTACGGTACATCGCATATAACCATTGGCCGTCCACTGTTAAGTCAGCACCTGTACACATATCATATGCTATACCGGTTGGTCCATCTATTTTAGTCCAGTTATCACCATAGTCAGTAGATAAGTACATCCCATCTACAGTAGTAATGATCACTTCGTTATTTCTACCACTTGCTCTATTCACCGTAATGGAGAATACACGAGGATCTGCTTCTGCAAAACTACTCCATGATTTTGGGGTCCATGTTACCCCTCCATCTCGGCTAACATATATTTCTTGTGTATCTGTAAACTCCTGAGGATAATGACTTAAGTGACCATCGTTTCCTCTCCAGTTAATTCCAGCATAAATATTGGTAGTATCTTGATCATCGAATTCAATAACACCAATAGTTTTTTCGTACGTATCCGAGACCAAATGCCAGTCGTCTCCTTCGTGATACTTTACACTAAGTCCTTTAGCATGCCCACAAAGCATTTTATCACCCCGTCCTTCGGACATTAATATAAATGCCGTTGGAAGTCCTTTACCTTCCCAGTTCCAGCTAGTTCCATAATCATCAGAATAGTAGAATCCTTCCATGTCAGAAGCGACATACATCCGTCCTGGTACTGTTGGGTCACAAGATAAACCTTGTACCCTACCTCCAGCTCCTGGATTCAAGGATTGCCAATGGGATTGTGCAGTCACGATGCTATGGCACATCAAGACCACAGCAGCAAACAGTATGTTTTTCATTACGATAAGTGGAAAATGATTAGTTTGATATTATAAACAGTTCGGCAACTTACACGATATTACTCCTGAACTCGGTAATGAGGATTCAATAATAAATCTGGTGGAGGTGAGTAATACTCAGGAGATAATATCCAAATATTTGTTTTTCAGAAATTTACGTCGAAGTAACGGCTAATTTATATTTTAGATCAACACCCGTCTAACTTATATAAAAAAGCCTCAATCACCGATAAATAAAGCTGTTGGTAGTCACTTAAAATGTTATATTATTAGTATATCTTGATTTGTTTACAATTCGTATTTGTGACATGCAGTCCATTTTCCTTTAACAACACACTTAGTTATTCATAAAAGTATAGACGAATAGGGCTATATAATTCACAGATAATCAATTTTATAGAGGTTTCTCTTTTAAAATTATAGAACACAGTTAATTGTATAGTTTTACGTAATATATACGTTTAATGAACCAACTAAATACACCTAAAATGCAATTTGACGTTATTAATTGAGGGATTTATTAGGTAAAATATTTGCTCTCTTTGATGCAAAATTTGCTTTTTATGGTAGTCAAGAGAGCATTACTAGAAGCATTAGTATTACTAACTCAATGTGTATATGTATTGCGGCTGACAATATTGCGTTGGAAATGATGAATGGTTAATTATGAAAAGCTCATTATTTTATAAATTCAACTAGTTGAAGAATGAGCACTATCTGATCAAAGTCAGTAATAAAAGGTTAAAAATTTAGATTTAACCGGCAATGCAATGCACATTACCGGTTGTAATCATCCGTTAGTTTACTGGACTTATTACTTGATCGATCACATGAATAATTCCATTCGTTGCTAAAACATCTGTAGCAGCGATAGTTGCATCGGTATTACTTGTGTTGATATCCGATATTTTAATACCTGAATCTCCGATTACAATTTCAAAAGCATCCATAGAGGCCGTCGTTACACTTCCCGCCTTAACATCCTTAGAAGCTACTCCAGTTGGAACAACGTGGTACTGAAGCACTTTAACTAAAGTAGCGATAGGCAAATCATTAATAACTGCTTTTGCCGCAGCTTCATCGGCAGCTCCGGTAAAGGCAAGGAATGCTGCATCATTTGGCGCGAAAACGGTAAAAGGTCCTTCTCCATTTAAAACGTCCACTAAATTGGCATCTCCTTCTTGTGTAGTTCTAGTCAACGCAGCCACTAAGAGATCGAAATCTGAATTTGCAGAAGCTACACTTACGATATTACCAGATGCCGGTGAGAGCATTTTATCAATGACATGTACTACACCATTGCTAGCCACTAAATCAGTTGCTACAACTTGGGAGTTGGCGTTAATAAATACACCGCTTCCAGCATTGGATAAGAAAAATTTACCATTTAAAGTAGGGATCGCTTCACTACTACCATTTGTAGTCGGCAATCCGGCTTGCATGATCTTACTTCCAAGTACGTGATATTGTAAAATTGGTGTAAGTGCCTCTTTATCTAAGCCATCTAAGCTTGTTACTCCAGCCGCAGCAAACGCATCGTTAGTCGGTGCAAAAACAGTGAAGCTTCCATTTGGATCTAATAACGTACTGATGAGCTCGGCTTTCCTTACGGCTGCTACCAACGTAGTAAAGTCTTTGTTAAAATAAGCTGGTTGTAATACCGAACCTAAAATTGCCGTCGGCTCTGAAGGAATTAATACCTTATCAATTTTGTGTATCACTGCGTTGCTTGCTTCAATATCAGCTTGTGCAACTGAGGCATCATTAATTTTTACACCGTTTGTTAAATCAACGTTTATTTCCTCGCTGGCTCCCAATAAAGTGGCATAGCCTTGCGTAGCTAAATCTGTTGATTTTGCCATTTGTGTAAGCACATGGTATTGAACGATGTTGTTCACGACTGAAGGTGTTAACTGGTTTAGTTCTAAGCCTAATACTTCCAGTAAATCTGTAAAAGCCTTGTTCGTCGGCGCAAAAATGGTTAGCGTAGCCTCTTTATTTGAAGCCGCAGCTACCACAGCTGACAACCCAAAATCATCATTTGTCAAAATGCCAGCTAACGTAGACAAATCGTTGTCGCTCGTTAGTATTTCCGTGGCTGTTTTTAAGTCTTCTCCACCACCAATATTAGGTGATGTAGAGTTGTCATCATCATCACTACAGCTAGTAAATAATAAAGTTCCAGCTAAAACGATACCGAGAGTGATTAGTGAGATTCTCATTTTCATTGGATTTAAATTTTATGAATTTGACCCTTAGACAGCGGTGTTTGTCAAAACGCTTCTTCGATGTGAAAAAAAACAATTCTTTTTTTTTCGGGTTAGGCATGTATTAATTCCAAATCGTTGAAAGAATCCAAAATCATAAAAGGTCTACAAAAAGGTGATCAAAAAGTACTTCGGTACCTGTATGATCATTATGGGAACCTGTTTTTTGGAATTGCACAACGCTACCTATCAGATATTTCGGAGGCGGAAGATGCCGTACAGGAAACCTTCATTAAGATTTATAAAAATGCAGGTACTTTCAAAAATAAAGGTTCTTTTGAGGGTTGGATGAAGCGAATTCTGGTTAACAACTGTCTTAATCGTATAAAAGCGAATAGAGGAAATGTTGTAATGGAAAATCTCGATGATCAAATAACGGAAAATGCTACTATATCTCATGAGGAGATTTTGGAAAAGTTACATTCCCAAGAAATCATTGAGGTCATTCAAAACTTACCTACCGGTTATCGAACGGTATTGAATTTATATGTTTTAGAAGGATACGCCCACAAAGAAATTGCCGAAATGCTAGGCATTCAGGAAAGTGCTTCACGCAGCCAATTGGTAAAAGCCAGAGCTCGCCTTAAGAAGGAATTAGTTAAGTTTGGTTTAATAAGTTCTGAAAGGGTTGCGTAGCATGGATCAACAGCTAAAAAATAAGCTTCAAGATTACAAACCGTCACTTTCAGCTGGTGTTTGGGATGGCATTGCTGCGGGAATCGGTCCTCCTCCAAAAATTCCATTTTGGAAGAAATGGTGGTTTATTACTTCAGTTATCACGCTATCGATTCTAACACTTCTACTGTTTACCATATCATCTGTCGGCATGGAGCAACCAATAGGCTACAGAGAAAGAGAATTTAGCACACGTTCAAATTTTATCATCGGGAATAGCCATTCATACCTATCCGGTTAATAGAAATAGTAGGTTACCATATCCCGATGTTAGAGTAGAGGATACTCCTGATCTTTGTCAAGATGACGAATCCAATAAGTTCATTAATTTGAATTCTTCTGATTTGAATTCTTCTGATTTGAATTCTTCTGATTTGAATTC
>CAYMST010000093.1:10866-16625 GCA_964393115.1 uncultured Roseivirgaceae bacterium
TTTGAATTCTTCTGATTTGAATTCTTCTGATTTGAATTCTTCTGATTTGAATTCTCCGGACTTGAATTCTCCGGACTTGAACCTTACCAACGATGATTCTTTCGGATCAAAAGAAGGTATAGACAATGACAACCGATCAATAATTTTTAACTATATCTTAGCTAGGAAATATCAACACAAAGTTCATTGTCAACCACATGCTTCCATTTACTTCGCCGAGGAAAAGTCTTTTATAGACAAGGAAAAAGATATTAAAAAAAGAAGTAGGAAAAATAGTATTGGAATCCGCGCTGGAGTATCTATATCTTATCGGTCACTGGAATCAGACGTACACCACCAACTGGTGAATCATAAAAATGATCATGAGACAAGGCTAACCAGTACGACTTTTGGGGTGTTATACAATCGACAACTTACTTCTCGAATAGCTATCTCTAGTGGTGTCTTTTACTCTTCCTTTGGTGAAAACTACGGGTTTCATCATGATCTCATCACACATGAAGCAGCAAATAAGTATGAGTATATAGGAATACCTATTCAACTATCTATGCAGATACTTAACTGGCGAAAATGGAGCTTAGCAGTTAGTGGTGGGGCCAAACTCAACCTACTTTATAAAGCGCAAAGCTCATGGGTAGACGTAGACGCGCTTAATCCGGTAACTCACTCTAATGAAGAACGTGAAAGTAGTCCGTTTGCTACACGTTCACTAGTTTGGACTGGTGACTTCAATGCCACCTATCATTGGAATGAAAATCTCTTTTTCTCCATCACACAGAGTTTTGACCGGTTTAAGGGGTCCGTATATAAGGATGACGTACAACTACAGCAGCAGCCATTTTCGTTCAATACGCTTGTGGGTATTGGTTATAGATTCTAACTTACACGGAATTCAAAAGGGCTGCAAGGTTAATATTACAGTCTCTTTACTCATTCCTGTTTTTATTTCAATGTTTCATTAATTATCTCGAACGTAAGTTGAACATCTGAATCATCTACCCCTCGGTCGGTATACCCTTATCCGTGTTACATGAAAATAGAAATAAAACTTGTAGCCACAGGAGGTATTTATTTTGAGATGTAATTTTTATATGAATCATTATTGTCAACTACCTGATTATACTGGCCGAAATATTTTCTGATGTTAAGGATAGATGATACTAAAAAAACCAACTGATGAAAACGGTCAGTTGGTTTTTTATGATGTAACTCACTTACTGCTTTACCACATCAACATATTTGTTGAAATTTTGAGTCTTAAAGTGAATCTAATGGAACCGCTTGATCATAGTCTTCATCGGTAAATGTGTATCGAAAAAATTTTTTTCTTTCTACCGTTTCATAATTATCATCGTTTAGAACATTCTTAACTGGGTGATAAACTCTCATTAATTGATCATCTGGGGCATCTTGAAACTCAATCCGGTGAAAAATGTATTTTGTTGAGTTAAAAACAACCAAAATAGAATCTGAATTTTCAGGGAAATAGCTCCCTCGAGTCCCTCTTAAAAGAGATTGCGTACGCTCGTTTTTAAACAATTTAATAGTATCATTCCTTGACATAGAAATATCAACTAACAAAATGTCATAATTCGAATCGTTAAATAGCTCTCGTGTAGAGTAAGGATCATCCCCTTCTCCTTGATCGGTACAACCTAAGATTAGTACCATTAGAAATAATATTTTACTTTTATTAATCATCGACATTGTGATCTACAACATCAGTGTATTGATTTGCTAGCTCATCTAGTCTTGCATGACGTAATTTGTCTCTAAAACTCCCAAATCGTCAGCATGGTTCAAGTAATATATTCACAGATAAAAATAACCCCCTAAATGTTAGGGGGTTATTGGGTTATAATAGAGACTCCATTGGTATCGCTCGATCATAGTCATCAGTAGTAAGTTGATAACGATATCGCTCAAATTTATCAATCTCTAAATAGTTAGATCCAATTAATGGATTATTCTGTTTATCACATCCTATGTTTCCATTCTCGATATTTTCAAAACAAACGAAGTAATCGACTTTGGATGAATCCCAAAAAACTAGTAGACTGTCAACATTGTCAAATCCAAAGTAAGTGTTTGAAGTGCCTATCTGAGTTCTATTCAAACAGCTTGCATCTTCTAAAAAAATTGAATCTATCAAAAAGTTATTCTTGAAACTTAAAAGGCTTAAATTTTGATTACTTGCATTACATAATTCAAAATTTACAGTTCTTTCATCATTTGGGATTGATTGATCTGTACATGCCCAAATAAAACTTAATAAGACAACAAAAATTATATACTTAATCATCCCAGTTATTATCTACTACCCTAATATAGTTATTTACCAACTCGTCTAATCTCGCATGATTTCTAGTTCTTCTCAATCGATCTCTGGAACTCTCTAAATCATCTGCGTCATCTAATGCATCTTGACATTGCTTTAAGGTGTATCTCTATTCTAACAAGTCTAAAGGGAGAGCCTTTTCATAGTCCTCGTCAGTAAAGGTGTACCTGAAGAAAGTAGAGCTTACTGTTTCATAATTGACAATAGAAAGTACGTTCCGGTCCTCAAAACAGGGATCAATATTTTCCGATCTAGAATAACAACTAAACGTTTTTACTTTATTTATTACTGTATCTTTATAAATAATGCTAACGCTATCCATTACCCCCTCAAAAAAAACTACACCATCCGAGATCTTTCGAATTATTAAACTTTTTGGATTCAAAGTAAATTTATGGAAAGCACTAGAATTGGCGAAACCAGTTACATTTATTTCGGCATTGGTTTCATTGATAACTTCATAAGTCCATACTTTATCTGATGGGTCTACACCCTTATCCGTGTTACATGAAAATAGAAATAAAACTTGCAGCCACAGGAGGTATTTATTTTGAGATGTCTTTTTCATATTAATCATGATTATCAACTAGCCCGATTATACTGGACTAAATATTTTCTGATGTTGAGGATGGGTAGTACAAAAAAAACCAACTGATGAAAATCGTCAGTTGGTTTTTCATAATGTGATTCACTTACTGCTATACCACATCAACGTATCTGTTAAAATTTTGAGTCTTAAAGTGAATCTAATGGAACTGCTCGATCATAATCCTCGTCGGTGAAGGTGTACTGGTAAAAATAATCCGGATCTATTTCTTGATAGTTTTTTATTAATAGAATGTTTCTGTTATCATCAGAACATTCATTGATACAAGTAAAGATCTCTATTTTGGAAACTAGTGTATCACTATATACAACCGTAGCGCTATCGGTTAATAAATTACCTAAAAAACCTGAACCACTCGCACTTCTTCTTCTTACGGTTGAGTTTGGCATTACAAAAAATTGATCGTTTTGTTCAGAATTTACAAACCCTTTCATTTCCAACTTAGCATTCGTTTGATTGACTACTTCGAACATAAAAGGTCCTAACTGAGGATCTCCTTTCTTATCAGTATTGCAGGAAGCCAGAATTACAATAATAAAACCGTTTACCAATTTTTTTTTCATATTTTCAATCATTGTTATCAACTACTTGGTTGTATTGACCTAAAAGTTCATCTAGACGGTTTTCAGTTCTATTGTGAAATTTAGTTCTCAAACGATTAATAAAATCCTCTAAATCATCTGCATCATCTAATGCGTCTTGACATTGCTTTAAGGTATATCCCGATACTCTATCCAACGGTCTTCCTAAACCTGTTCTTTGCTGATTTGTGGCATCAGAGAGATCTACAAAAAGAGGTGTGTATTCGTCCATATCAGCAAGGTTTTCGCGTTGCATGCTGTTATCATTATATTCCGTCCCAGTAAAACGTGCGCCGCCGGGACCGACCCCATAACGATTGGTTAGCTCTAAATATTTTCGATTAGTAAGAATAGTTTCTATTCCTTCTGCATAGCTTTCTTTCAGCAGCAATTTTTCAAACCGTCTTCTTTTTCTATCAGTAACGTTAGATCCAAGACCAATGAAAAACCTGTTATCCATTCGGTAATGTGCCGTATGTGCTAGCTCATGAATAGTTGTAGCATATATTCCCTCACTACCTCTATATCCTCCATTACTATTATACCTGCTCACCTTTACTGCTGCTCCTGCAATATACCGATGAGCACCAAAGTTAGAGCCTCGTTTATGTGGATTAACTTTAATGTGAGCGTAAGAAGGCCTAACGATATTATAAATTGGTCGCCATCGGAAGAAATAGTCTTTTGCAGCATTATGTACTTGACAGTAAAAAGTATGGTGCTGGTTGGTGAAGTCCGCATTCCATTGTCCTTTAAAATTCCCTCCATATATTTTTACCGCATTGGGCCATATTCCTCGTACTAAATTTACTTCTCTGGACTTGAACTTAACGTTGTACTTGGCATTACTTCGAAATCGTTTGCCGATCCAAAATACTCCATCACTATTTGTATAAGCATACCCCATTTTAAACCATCGATGCGCCTTTACCCGAACACCATGAACAGGTACAAATCTATTTATCGCATCATCAAAATAGCGTATTCTTCCGCTCGGATTCCATCTCCTCCTTCTCCTTCTTCCCCATAAGGTACGCAGGTTATTGTTTTCTTCATCATCGGTGTAAACATCTTCTTCTAGGTTGCCCGTAATGGCCAGGGCCTCGTCTTCCAAAGCCAGTAGCCAATCATTTTTCGTCAGTACACGAGCATCGGTAATGGTCGTATCTATCTCATAATCTTCATCAATTTCTTCGTCAGGAAGAAAAAGTTCACTTAATATTTTGTGAGGGATATTGGGTAATTCATATTCAATCGGTACTGCGGTATACTGGTATGTAGGTACGCTTTCTGGTAACAAAGGATCCCGATAATAGTCTCCCGAATCGTTTTCAATTTCATAATCTAAAGGGTAGTCAAAGAGAATAAGTGCAGTATCATAGTTTTCCAATTGGGCTAACTCGACACTATCCTGTGGGGCAAACTGAACGTACTTGTAATTAGGCTCGATCGTGATCACATCTCCAGCTAATCTGAAATTGCTTCCACTAGTAAGGTTGCTATATGCCTTACGCATATTCTCAATGGTGTAGGGGTTCTCAAGTTGTTTTCCTAACTTGATTAAGTTTTCGTTTTCTTCATTTTGAGGGTTAATTTTTACTACGTCTTCCTTGCAGGAACTAACCAGTAAAAAGGCCAAAATCAGGTAAATAGCGTTTTTTGTAGTTTTCATGTTTTTATTTTGATAAGGTATTTGACAATATTGGTTTATTTATTTAAAGGTTTGTATAGCAATACTTTGAGTGTATTTCTTTTAGGCTCGAGAATATTCAGTATAGGTTATTGATCTTGTTGAATGCACCTGTCATGAATGAATCATAGTATTACAGGTTTTCAAGCTTTTTACCCGACTTTATCGGATTGTCTTTAAATGTCTCATGAGGTTCGTGCAACTAATCCGATCCTCGACAAGACCAAATTATTGATAGAAACCAGAAATAAAGTAGTGATCTTTTCATTTTGATAAAACAGTTATGCCTTCACACTTTTTGTTTTTTTGGGCATTCGTTCGCTTTGCAAGCGAAGAAGTTGTCCCTTATCGGAGCTATGTAGTCACCAAGCCAAAAAGTCGTCCAAATAATTTTTTAAGTAAGTAATTCTAGATAAGAGTTATTTATACAACAAATAATAACCGTGTTTTTTTGAGTTTTCTACGGAAAAACACAGGTGAAATCATTGAAAATTAAAGTATTACTTTTGTTTCCAAAGTAGTTCAAGGTTAAAGTAATATTTG
>CAYMST010000094.1:0-16552 GCA_964393115.1 uncultured Roseivirgaceae bacterium
TAGGCTTTAAATGAAAGATATCTGGTGTCTAATTGAACTAGTTTAAACCATAGCGAAATGTTATCCCAGACTTTTGGTATTAAAGAGCAGTTGCACTACAACTAAACTTTTTTTAAGGTTCCATGTCACTTGTTGAGTATCATATTTATAATCAAAACATACACTACTAAGTCACGAAACCCTTTCAAAATAGGTGTTAATTGATGTTTTGAAATGGAATCAATATTTATTGATTTCGTCAATTGAGCTATTAATGTTTTAGAGAATCTTAGTTTATGCCATTGGTATGGCAATAGCAAATCGATTGCCATTCGATTTACACTCATAAAATGGGCAAATAGTCAGGATAGTACAGGGTTTTATACGGATTTAATGGCTTCGAAGTAGGTAGTAGGGTTTATGGTACGTTAAATATCACTACAAAAAATACAATTTGAAGGTTCATTTTTTGTGAAATATGAGGGTTGTCTACTTATAAACTAATCAATTGTTAATGAGGGTTTTAAAGTGTTTAAAATACATTTAATCGCATTTTGACATCAAAGATGCTTCATGATTAAAATTATATGACTTTCAATACCTCATTAACCTCTTTATTTACATAATAAAGTTACAATTTCACTTTGTATAGAAATACTTGGTTTTCCTGATTATTTAGCAACTATCAGTAGTACAACCGATTACATGCATAAATCAGTAGCAACACTGTTACGGTTTGATTATCATGGTTTTATAATTGAGTTGATCAATAAAATTGTACCGACCGTTTATATTATTGTTTAGGTTGATAATAATCTGAATGATTTTTGAAATAGAAATATTCTTAGACATGCCAGTATTAATTTTGCATTTTTATCAAATTTCATGACATTTTTTTACGAATTCTACAAAAATATCTCTTAGAAAATTCTTGTTTTCAGTTTGTATTCACTAATTATTGCAAGGGAAAATTATTTTAATCATAATTTATAAACTGATCTAAAACATGAAAAATCGCTTTCTATTAAGTGCGGTATTACTATGTCTTTTTCTGTGCAGTCAGGCACAATGGCTGTCTATGAACCCTGGTGCAGGCGGACGTGTACAGGGAGTCTCTTGTGATCCTACCATCCCAGGTAGAATGTTTGTAGCCTCGGATATGGAGGGCTATTATTATAGTGATGACTATGGATCCTCATGGAACTTTGCGGCTCAAAACCTCCACACAGGATTTGTTTTGTTAACTAAAGGTAGGGGTACCAAATTCTTTGTTGGTCACGCATTGGGTCTGAGTGTGTCAACAGATATGGGTGATACTTATACACTTGCGGCACCTACTAAGGATAAAACCATTGGAGTCATCGAATTTGATCCTTCGGATAATGAAACGATCTACGCTGGTATATCCTGGTTAGGTAATGATGGAGCACATCTCAACCACTATCCAATTGGCCATAATCCCAATGGTGCGAACGGTTTTGGTTATGCCACTACGAATACGGTAAAGGAAATCTTTTATTCTACAGATGGAGGTGATAGCTGGAACACAAGTTCATGGGACAACTATAATCTGGGTGATGGACGAGCGGTTTCGATACAAGTTAACCCTACTTTATCAAGCGATGTCTTATTGGCTACTTTCGAAGGATTATTTGAGTCTGTTGATATAGCCGCCAACAATTGGAGCCCAATAGCTGCTCCCCAAGGTGCGGTCGATCAAAGTTGCTACGGAGCGGATTTTACGCAAGATGGTAATTGGATCTATGCTATTTATCGTATGAATGATGGTTCTCACCTTTTTGTTCGTCCAAGAAATGGTTCTGACTGGCAAGATTTAGGCAAGGGAAACTGGCCTATTGATAATGGTAGAGCTCCTTCTGATAGCCGTTATAGAGAAACAAATATGTTTCAGCCCAAGGTATACCAAGGGGGAAATGTAAATGAGCATTATGTATTAATTGGCCAGCGTGATCAAAACCCTGCAGATGCGCTGTATGAAGGAAGATTTACAACAAATGGTTCATCAGTAACTGGTTCGATTGAGCGTGTTATGGGTTATGTGGATGCAAGAGTAGAGTTACCTCCTTACAACGTGGGGTGGAATTTATATACATCCATTTGTCGAAACAATAGTTATTATCCGGTCTCTTGGAATGGCGATGCTGGTAACCCACATGAAAGAGGCGTGTTCACCATGTCTCAACAGTCTTTTTTTACCGGTGACGCGGCAGACGGCAACCAAGACTGGAGAGTAGTGAGCACAGGTTTTGTAAAACAAATCAATGGTGAAAACTTCTGGAGAACACGTGGTACTGCTTCCACTTTTACTTACGACATGGCGGCATATCAAAACTATGTAATTCAGGTTCAGGCGGACAATGGCGCTGTCGAAAGCTGGGATGGTGGATATACTTGGCGACAAGCGCAGTTAGGCGGAGACCTAGTAGATGCGCATGGAGTTCATATTTTACCAAATAATGGAAATCCAATTGTGTTGATGAGTATCACCAACGGCTTTGGTGGCGGTGGCGGTGATGCCAACACTGCTCGCTTGATGTTTAAAAACCTTAATCTGGCAGGTCCTGATGGTACAGCTCATGGATTCATGCAGTTAATTGCACCGGGTCAAAATGCAAATAGAAGAGGATTACCGAATAATAAGATTTTCCAGTTCCACAACGATCCGTTTGATGAGGACAGGCTATTCGTACTCACATTTGACGGTCTTTACCTATGCGAAGACATCTACGATTTTATCGCTGGTGGTAGCTCGCAGTTTAGAAAAATCCAAAGTGAGAACACCAATAACCAAAGAAGTCAAGGTTTAGAGTTTCACCCAACTAACCCAGACATTATTTATTATAAAGATGGTACTGGATCTTATGAAGGAACGAAAGGTGGTGATGGAAACTATACTTGGGTAAGAATGACTCGAGGAAATGGAACGCCAGTAAACAAACTTCAGCGTGGTGGTTTGGCTGCAGTTCAAAAAGGAAGTAATATCTATTTATATACTTACGTTCAAGGAGAAGGTATCGCAAGAGCGGATAATGGTAGTACAAATTTTGGTACGATTGTTCTTAGTGATGATGATGCCATTGACATCGAATTAGGTGGAAAACCAGTTTGGTGGGAAGAAGGACGTAATGAGATCAGCGTTGGTGATCTAATTGCCGTAGAAGACGAGCTATACGTTCCGTATCAGCAGTGGGATGAGTACCGGGTTGGATATGGTATTCTAAAAGGAGAAGTACAAGACAACGGTAGTGTTAACTGGTCAAACTGGACTGGGGATAACATCTATAATGTTGTTCGTCAAATCAAGCATTACGAAGGTGTGATTTACTTAGCCACTCAAGGATCTGGAATCCAGGCACGAAAAGTAAACGGAACTTTTGATCCAGCGCCAGCTATCAACGAAGACGATTATGTTCATCCAGAGCCACCAGCATTTTTCCCAATCTTTACAGATGTAGAGAAAGCAAGAAACCTACTATGGGAAGGTATAGATTCACCTATGTCTAATGTGGAAACGTCGTCAAGTCCTGGCCAGGCTTCGGAAGGAAGTCTATCACAGTTCGTACAAGGATTAACTAGGAGCCAGCCAGGTGATAGACCTGCATTGTTGATCTCATTCGATCCTGTTGACGCAACTGATGGAACCTTAATCATTGACCTATACGGTATCGGCGGTGCCATGAATACGGTGAATATCAAACTTTTTGATAAGTTCAACGGGTTCAAAGACCTGTCTCCATTAGTAAATGTAGCAGCAAACAGATTTACCACTTTCAGCGTGCCTGTAGAAGGAGGAACGCTAGACCCTGCCGAACTTAATAGAATCCAGATTGAAACGTTTGGGAACGGCACAGACAAGCTCTATATCGATAACATCCAGATTCAAGGAGACGGTATTGCCTATAGTACCACAGGAAATGTACCTGTATCAGAAGTGGTAGTTACGCCAGATGTGGTAACTATACCAAAAGGAGAAACATTGACTATCGCGGTAGATGTATTGCCGTCAAACGCTGGTGATAAGTCTGTAAGCTACGCGACTAGTAACTCATCGGTAGTATCACTTTTCGGTCCAAACTTAACCGCTAATACACCAGGTACAGCAACAGTTACGGTAACGAGTAATTCAAATCCTGAGATCTCGGGTCAAGTGGTTATAACCGTAACTGAGCCAGTAACCGGAGTGAACTTAAGTCCTGATAACAATGTGTTAAATATTGGAGAAACGCTAACGCTATCCGCAGAAGTTCTTCCTTTCGATGCTACAGATCTAGGTGTAACATTTGCTTCTTCAAATCCATCTATTTTTACCGTTGACAACTCTGGTATAGTTACAGCTGTGAGTGTTGGTATAGCTAGTGCTGTCGTTACTACAGATGATGGGTCATTTATGGACGACGTTCAAATAGAGGTAGTAGAAAGTGCTGGACCTACTCCAGGTATATATCGTATCAAGAATTTAGAAACAGGAAAGTACATTCGTGCCACTAGCTTAACGGGTAACAGTAACTTAAGAGCGGATGGAACAAGTACTACTGACGACCGCTTACTTTGGACAGTTACTTCGACAACAGATGACTATTTTAGTCTAGTGAGTGATTATAGTGGCAAGAAAATAAGACCTAAAAACACTGCGGATAATATTAATATTAGACAGTTTAGTCCTGATGTATCTGCTTTTGTCGAATGGTCTGCCACAGCTGGATCTAGTGATGACGTATTTTACTTAGTGAATAGAGAGACTGGTAAGCAAATGAGACCTACCTCTTCCACTAACACAGCGTTAATTCAAGTACCTGCTGAAAACACAGCGTATACCCAGTGGGAGTTCGAACCAGTAGGTGACAACTCACCTGTGTCTGTCACTTCAGTGAGTTTATCACCTGCTAACGCCACAATGATGGTCGGCGCGTCTACTAGCCTTACGGCATCGGTTAGTCCTGCTAATGCGACAAACCAGAGTGTAAGTTATAGCTCTTCAAACACATCAGTTGCTACAGTAAGTGGTGCGGGTGTTGTGTCTGCTGTTGCTGTTGGTACGGCGACTATTACTGTTACTACACAAGACGGCGGGTTTACAGACCAAGCAACAGTCACGGTAGAAGAGATTCCGGCCGGTGGTGAAGGCAATGGTAGCTGTGATGCTACTAGCCCAGCTGGAAAACCAAATCCTCCATGTCAAGTGCAAGCGATTGTATTGTCTTCTTCTAGTGTTAGATTGATGTGGAACGATAACTCCGATAACGAAACTCGTTTTGACGTTCAAGCATTTAGAGAGACAGACCAGTGGAGAGGTGGTGGAATGCCAGATCCTGCAGCTAACGCTACTTCAGTAGATATTACGAATCTGATGTTGAACCAGCGATATACATTCAGGATTAAAGCTATTGGTAGTGCTGGCGGTTCTGTGTGGGTAGAGACGGATCAGGTGGATCTTTCAGGAGGAGCACGATTTGAGACTACAGCAAATCCAAGCATAAACTCCACATTCCAATTATATCCTAATCCAGTGAATAGTACGCTGAACATACGTTTAGGTGAACTTGACGCAACAGGTTATAAAGTATATGATGGAGCAGGAAGAATCGTTGAGAACGGTCTGATCAATAAAGGCTTGAAGGTGTTGAATATCAATACCACAGGTTTTGAGTCTGGATTATACTTCATTAGAATCGCAGATAGAACAGAAATGTTTATCAAAGAATAAATGAAAAACTGAGTTGTAATTATTAAATAGTTTAAAATCCTCACGAGATTTCCGTGAGGATTTTTTTATGCTCTACAACTAAGTGCTTTTTTACCTTTAGTACCTATCAATTCATAGAAACAGCCATAAAGGGTTATCGGATGAGGACGACTCTATCAGCGTTAAACCATTTTGGGTCCAATCAATAAACCCACATAAAATCCTAAATAGCTATTGTTTACGGTGCCTACTGTTGGACCATCTGGTATGGTAACATCCACTTTTTGGATGAGGTTATATTCTAACCCAACTCTAAGCTTATTGGCTTCGATACCCCCGCGAAAGAGAGCGCCGAATTGTTCATCCACGCGAACTTCAAATTTATCAACTGGTCTGTAAGAGATAACGTCTACATATTGACTCAATACATAAATACCAGCGCCAAAGCCCAAATATGGTCGAAAGAACTTTCCTCTTATGTACATCTCCTTAAAGTGAAAATCTAAAGTTGGAACTAAAGAGGTACCCCCGTTGTCAAACTTATCATCAATCACATATCGGGTTGGATCATAATTTTCAAACTTTTGTTGGTTGACAACGAGAGCAACTCTCAAACCCAAATAGGTGTTGTTGGCCACTTTTAGTTTTGGCTCAGCATTAACGAAAAAACCTAGGTTTTTCGAAGCAGAAAATAATAGGAAGCCTGGCTCTAATGCTAATCTTAGTTTATCTCCTTCTTGGGCGTGTGAAGCTGAAAGACAGAGTAATAACGTTTGAACGAGTAATCCCTTTCTAAGCATAACCGTTTATATAATGAACAGTCAAATACCAGTTTAATTGTGATGTTTATCTTATACCAAACATATTCAATTCGTGAAAAGGTTGATTATTTATTAACAAAATACTGTGTCTAAAGTCTATTTTAATAACTAATATGAAATCATCATACCATTCGCTTATCAAACAAACTCTTTTGTGGAATTACCTTAGAGATTCCATATAATCTGCCTTGTAAGCATTTGATCCTTCTAACTTATCAAAGAGGATTTGGGCCATAGTTTTCCCCATTAATTCCCTTGCCGGTTGCTTGACATGCACTCCATCTTTATATACAGATTGCTTTTCATTTAGAGAGTCATAAACGTGAGAAACGTCATGGATATAAGACACTTTCGAAATCTTACCTTTTATTTGTTGGTGACTGTTTAAAAAACCACTCGGGATCTGATATGGCTGATAAAAGGCGAAAAATTGACAATTCTCAAAATATGAAGATTCGATAGTATGACTAACATTTTGCGCAATACGAAGTGTTTCAAAATACTTCTGGACAATCTTGGAGCTCCATTCCTTCGACCATGGTTTATGCTCAGATCGAAGCGCTCTTAAACCTGAAATAATGGCTAACCGCATATCCATTTCACCAACAAGAGCAGAGTGTTTTAGCAATAGCTTTTTGAAAGGAGTCAATTCTCCCCGATAGAAATAATTAAACGGGTAGCCAGGCCTGGGATCGTAGTATAAGTGCTGGATGGTTTCATTATAGCCACCGTAAAACACGATAATATCTGGTTGGTGTTGTATTGCATACTCTAAAATGGCATGTAGGTGCTGTCGGTGATTGGAGCTTACCACTGATAGGTTAGCGATAAAAACATCTTTTTTCAAGAGTTTTTCCAGTTCCAATTCCAGTATCTCACTGATAGGAGGGGAACCATTGTACCCTGTTGACCCACCAAAGAAGGCAACTTTTATAGCTCCAGAATCTGCTTCCGAAAATGACTTTCCTCGAAATCCAAATTCATTGTGGTCTAACGCATTTGGCTTTCCTGTAAACTCGATGTAAGGTGCCGGGTATCGTTCTATATTCTCTTGCTGGTAGTGAGATGGATATCCAAGTCCCAAGATGTGTTTGAAAAGGATAACATCAGTAAGAACAATGATGAGCAGAAGGTATAGGCCATAGCTTAAACTACTTTTAGCTCGTTGAATGAACCACCTCATTTTATGTTTTTTGGAGTTAAAGCCATAACTAAGAAATATCGGAAGTTTTATGATTTCACAATATTAATACAGAGCGTTATTTTATTACATCATTTTCTACTACTTGAAAACGGTAGCGTTTATTGTCCTTTAAGGTACCAATGACTAGTTAAAATTCATGATGAAACCGACGTCCTGCTTATATGAAAAAGAAATTACGGAAGCCGAGTTCGTATCCTTTATTACAGGTAATAACCAGTCATTTGGAAGTTTTTCGAATGTGGCTATAATAGCCTTTTGAAACTTATAATCCCCAACCGAATCAGAACCTTTAAAACGGACGGTTCCATTCTTAGAAGAGATGCTAACTTTTACCTGAGATTCAATCCACGGGATATGCGTATCCTTATGATAAAGCAGCCAAAATAAATCAGAAAGTCGTTCGTATCCTCCGACAAAGGGACATTTGCTTGTTGATGATTCTTTCTCACGGTTTAAAACCATACTGTTCTTCGAATGGTCGTATTTCTGAATTAAATCACCTTTTCGGGTGTAATATTTCCACAAACCAGTTTTTTTTCCGTTGAGATAATTTCCCTCTGATGAAAGCCTCAAGCCATCAACATCTACAGTTGCATTTCCTTCATCATCAATTTTTATATCCGCCTTAAGACCAGCATGTTCGGCAATGCCATTCAGGAAGGAATTATTAGTCGGCTTAAAAAATTCTAACCACTTACCACTTCTTTGTCCTCCCGAATACCTTCCAATATTTCTAAGAATTCCTTTGGAATCGCAGATGTACCACGTTCCCTCTTTTAGGTTATTCGCAAAATGGCCCAATTCAACAGGAATTAATGAAGATTTTTCATACTTGACATATTGTCCATGTTTTATCGATTTGTCTTCTTTGAGTACATAATACTCCTCTAGATAGGTGTCACGGTTTTTTCTCCTTTTTTTGAGCTCTTGTGCCTTGACGACAGAGAGACAAAAAGTAGATAACAGCAAAAGACTAGCCAATCTAAAAAGGGGGAATATCAATTTACGTGTAATTGTCATTTTTGGAAAAATAGAAGTTTGAATGGTATGAGGTTTTTTTTTATAAGGTTTTGACCTTTGTACTATGCTTTAGCTTTTGAATTCTCGATCGCATACTACATATCTGTCTTAATTTATTACTCAATAGGGATTCCAACAAATATAGCGATGGCAAAACCAGTCGAAAACTATAGACGATTTAGATGTTAATCCTTATTTCTTATATTAAGCCTATTGAAGAGCTGCTTCAAAATCTGGCAATACGCTGTTGAAATCTATTCTTTTGTGTAATTATCTTATGGATTCCATTTAAACTGGTGCTTACAGTTCTGACAGATATAATTGTTGATTAGGTTACCGACAGGCAAAGCAAGAAATAGTGCAATAAGAGTAATCTTAATTTTGTTCATCGTGTTTTCAACTGAATTTTCAAGTTTGCTTGACCCGCAATTCGGACATTTTAATTCTCTATTATCAATTTTAGCGATCTCTTTGGCGCGTTTGAGTTGATCTGTTGGTACCATAACGCTAACTCCACTCCCAAGTACGTTGAAATAGGTCGGCATCAAGCTTGTAAAATTCTCATTGTTGAGGAAACACAGGATTCCTTCATTCTCCAGCTTGGCCTTAAGCATATTGGCGGATAAAGAGTTGTCGAATAGTGTTAGTTCACATAAATGCATATTCAAAGGTTAAGTGTATCATTTTACTAGTTTAAGTACGCGAAGGAAAAGTATATGGATTCCGAATAAGACTTTTATTAATCACAGATCTGCTCCAATATCATATCAGCGGTTGGGTTGCTCTTATTTCCAGCAATCACCAAGGCTACGGAATCAGCTTGATTTTCTAGTAGTTGCTTTAATCCACAGAAATCATCCAGATTCGAATTGTCTTCAATACTGATAGGTCGAAATTGACAACTAGCGTCTTTTAGTTCAGCTAGAAAGTCCAGATGACGAATCGATTTGTTTCTTTTGATCTCAATGCCCGAAGTACTGTCAAATTTAGCAAGATGGATATGTTCTAAGCTTGAGTTATCATAGAGGTAGAGTTCGCTACGTTCTGCTTTTTGAATATCCTTTGATAGCTGAATTTTTCTCAGAGAAGGATTATTCTGTAAAGTCAAGATGACCGTCTGTAGGGAATCAAATCCTTCAATTTTTTGAATGGCAGCGTTATTGTAGATCTTGATCACGGAACGCTTTAGCGACTCAAACCCTTCAATTGAGTTGAGTGATGAATTGGAATGTATTTCAATGGCATTAGCGGCTTTTACCGAATTAAACCCTGAGATAAGCAGAAGATTTGGGCAGTTGTTAATCCAAATATTTCTAGTCTTTGAGGGTACGTCATACCACCATGGAAAATCGCCTTCTATCGTTAGTTGTGATTGACTATTTTCATTTACGCTCAGCGTGACCAGTTGTGCGTTGTCAGTAGCACTGAAAAGAGTGAGGTGTGATAAATGGGTTAGGTCTATTTCAGTAAGAGATGGATTATCTTTTATTTCCAAATACCAGCAACTCTGTAAGTTGTTTAAAAACGATAGGGACTCAAGCAGACCGTTGTTTGTAATGTTGATCTCGTTGCTCAATTTTAGGTTGTTCAACCAGTTAAAACTGGTTAGTGAATGATTTCCAATGATTGAAATTCCTTCAATGCCAGATCTGTAAAGGTTCAGTTCGTCATCTAGATTGGTAAGTTTTGGATTATCTATTACCCCAATGTAAAACGCGTCAACAAATGCATCACCAAGCCCTGAAACGGTTAATAATTCAGGGTTGCTTTTAATAGTGATATCTTCTATACTATCGAGGTTTTGAAAGTTTATCTTCTCCAAAAATTCATTATTTTCAATATGGATATCAGTTACTTTTCTCAAGTGTTGAAGAAAGTCTAAATTCCTGATTTTCGTATTCCGAATAATTAGATCACCGTCTATGGATTCCAATCTCCTCAAGGCGGACAAGGATTCAATACGTTGGGATTCTATGCATAAGTTTCCCTCTATTCTTCTTACCCCATTGATTTTGGACAGATCGCTATGCGTTTGCATGCAACTATTAAACCCAAGAAAGACCTGTTCAGTAAGTGGGTCTTCATCATCATTACAAGAAAGGAGGGTGATTGAAAGTAATACCAAAAGGCTAAGGGACAGAAATTTCATGAGTACAAAAGTTAAAGTAGTTAAACATTAAAATTGGTTCAAATATAATGCCAAATAATGAATCATCGAGTCTTTTATGACTTTGATGCTCCGGCTATACCATTTGAGAGGATAACGATTTCTTTTCCTGCTAACCTAGAAATGAATGATCGAATAGTCCAGTGTCTCCGGGTGTAGCGACTTCAATTCCGAACATCAGTCGTTCTATTTGTTTACTAATTTGGTTTCTGTTGTATATTCAAATTTACATGTTTATCGTCTGGTTCGAATGTTAAGTCCTTCGATCTTAATCGATAAAGTCTACCGAAGAAGAATAATCGACTCACCAATAATACGGCCAGCTGTCCAGGCGATAATTACGGTTTTCTTTCGAACCAAAAGCTATTGGTATTTTTACTTTTTTACATATTTGTAGAGCGTAACAAGGATAACGTTCTCTGCTATCAAGACCCATAGAAACGGATCAGCATAAAAACTAGAATAACTCCCATGCTCTGTTGGAAGAATTAATAATGGGACGGTAATACATGCATCCAGTAATAACCCTGTAGCAGCCATAATACTCGCTAGAATAATTCCGTGACCCATTTTCCCCTTTTTGTAATAAAACGTTGCGCCCAAAAGTGAAAAAGGTATCAGCAGGATGCCTACTATTATTATTTGATGTGTTTGATTATCCTTTACATGTGGAATCATACTTAAAGCAATGAAGAGTATGAATATCATACTCCAAACCATCGCACCCGATAGTACACTTCGTAAGAAATTAATTTTCATGGGTATATTTTGTTAATGATTGATTACCGGTGATTTAGTCTACCCTTGTTTAAAACCTGAATGCGCTGCAAAGCAATGAGCGCCGCCAAAGAAGCAATCCGTTAACAGGGTAGGGACTTGTCGTCAGAATGTAGTTGAAAAATCAGAGTCATTGCACAGAAGTTCATGCTCAACGTTGAAACAAGACTGACGGGCATGTGATTACTCTCTTTTGAATCTGGTGGCAAGAAACTGTTGCTAGCAAAAGCACCGACATAGAAGATCTTAAAATGTGTTTCCATAATGGTCAATTCTTATGTGACAAATATGAAAATGCTTAGTCAGACCCATTTATTCGAAAAGGCGTGTAATTTGTTTGAAAGGGTCTATTTCTTGCGATTACTCGGTCGATAACCAAATTTCTGCTTGTAGGCATTTGAAAAAGAACTCAAACTTTCATAGCCCACAAACCAGGCGACTTCCTGAACCGATTTATCTGTACTATTTAGTAATTCATTTGCCTTATTAAGCCTTTCGTTTTGTAAGAATTTGAAAACTGGGACGCCAAACAATTCTTTAAAGTTAGTCTTAAGCTTCGTGCTGTTCAGTCCAATCATTTTTGATAGTTCGCTTAGACTAGGAGGGTTATTCAGGTTATTAAATAAGATCTCTTTGACGGCAAATAACTTATCTACATCCGCCTTTTTTACCTTTTCTCTTTCTTTTGAACCTAATTGGGTATAAAAGTGTGACAACAGCTCAGTCACCTGACTTTTAAGAAATAACATTCGGGGAACGCCTGAATATGAACAGTTAAATATCTTATTTACGGCATTTTGCATGTCTGGTGTCATGTAAAAATGAGGGCCTACAACAAAACTATCTTTCGGTTCAATTAAAGAGTTTAAGTATTTCTGATATAACTGAAACTCTTGTTCGGGTAGCTTCTGAATGTTCTTTAAGGTCGAGAAAATACTAATGGTTCTAAGTGGTACTTTAGAAGAAATATGATGAGAAAACCTGACTTTTTCATCACCAAAAAACGAAACTGCCATTCCTGTAGAATTCTGAAGAATCTCAGATGTATTGTCATAGCTTACCGAAAGTTCAACCTCACCGGAACCGTAGAATGAAATACCGATTACTTGATCGGTTAAATCACACTTTTCAACCGTAGACTCATGGGTAAATGAATATTCAATTAGAACCACAAAATTGTTTACCTCTATAATATCGGTTATCACGAATTCAGTTTTTTAAGCTGTGAAATTTTCAGTCAGTTAGCCCACTTTGTTAAGCTGCTACTACTAGATGTTAGGTCCCAAATTCAACTCAGAAAGGGAGAAATTGTAAATTATTCTCAATCAGAATTTCTTGCCAGATTCTACCCTAAGACTTAAAATAACCCTATGGAATATACTGAGTTAAATGTACGCTGTTTGGCACTACATCCGGAAAAAACGGTTTGATTTTCGTTTTAAGTTAATTTTCCTGAGAGTCATATTGAAAGATTTTGTGGTATTTACAGAAAACGTTTGAGTTCAGAAATTTCCAAACCAGTATAGGCTAATCTCACATTAGCTATATTTTTCTTTCAAAGTACCTTTCAACCATTTGGTATGATCTTTTTTATCCTCATTTTTTCAAGCATCGAAAATGAAAGGTGAAGTTTTCCGTTTCTGTGCCCTTATAACTGATTAAACCCTATTGATAGCATTTTTTACTTGATCATTTTGACTAATGTTGATGTTGTATTAACCAAGTTATGAGAAACCAGAGCCAACAGAATACTGCCACTTTTGAGGGTTAGCCATGCGAAAATGAATCCAAATAGCATTGCATTAATAAATGCGTAGAAATGAAAAGACATCTCATAGCTAGGTGACAAAAACAAGCCATGCACAAGCCCAAATAATATGGAAGTTACCCAAATGGCTGGTTTTCCTAAACCGATGCCAACTAGTCGAATTTCATCTTGTAGAACTTGAGTTAACAGTCCAAGCATTATTCCTCGAAACGCAATTTCTTCTTCTATGCCAGGCATCGTCAGCTGAAATATGATAGTTTCAATATCCCATTCTTTAGGGGTAAAGAATATTGAAGTAATGGCACGAAATATGAAAAGAGCAAGTACTACTTTTAAACCAGTATTCTTGAATTTCGAATTTTGTTTCCATGTCAAGAAATAGTCTTCTCTTTTGAATTTCCTATATTCCAGTAGGAATAATACTGACCCAAGTATTGCATAAGTTTTTCCGGTCCAGTTCCAATTTCCAGTAACAAATCTAAGATCCGGGTACTTCATGGGGAGCTTAATTAGTAATTGGTTTCCGACGAAGAATATTAGGAACATAAAAATCACTCCTAGAGATTCGCAGAATTGGCGGGTCTTCTAGAATGTAGAAAAGTTTCGGATTGAGCTAAACCGCCATGATTTTATACTGGATGTTGTTTGCCGTTTAGAATTTAGCAACGTTGAATAGAAAATTTTTGTAGGCCGTCAATTCATCTTTTTGTTTAAGAGTTCTATACAAATTCAGTGATTTCTCCAATATTTCTTTATCTCCAGAGATCACATATCGAACAGATTGATCAATAGTTAAAGCGTTATATAGTAACACATGCTTCGCATCAAAGTCTCGATTGTAAGCTTTCCTTGATTCAAGTAGTGATTTTACAATTCCTCTACTCCCACAAATTGGAAAAATATAGATTAAGTTATCCAAGTCCAGTAGTTGAGTTGGTTGTTGCCCAAATAAGGTTGGGTTGTCGCCTAAAATAAAATAAGGTTTCTCGTATTCTAAAATTCTGTATTTAAACCGAGTATTAATGTTTTTTTTGATTACCTCCTTTAAGGTTAGTAGTTGGATGTGTGTTCTTTCATTTTTTCTAAGTGCCGAACTGTACTCATGTTCACTGATCTTGAGTTGATCAAATATTTTATTGAACAGATCATCCGTCGCCGGGATTCTCCAAAAGAGGTTTAATACAAATAAATGAAGTAAATGCGGTTCACTAATTGAAAAGTGTTCCTGATTTAAGTCAGCAACTCTCAAAGTTTCAATGGCCTTTTTATAAAAGTTGTCGAGCTTGAGATAAGTTTCATCTTCAATGATTGATGTTTTGACTTCATCGATTACCATTGTATTGCGGTCTTTTTCCCAAAATATACTTTTGGGCGGCCTTGGATTGGCTTGAATTATGTTTCTATCCTTGTCATAGATGAAAACCTCATTTTCTTTATTGGTAAATCCATTAATGAGAAATTTTGGTATGTAGTGGTGTCGGCTAGATTTGTGACTCATCAATAACAGATCAAGAAAGAGGGTTTGATTTGATAAAAAAAGAAATCATTTGGTATCGTACTCATGGCATACAACGTTGCGTGTATGAATCGTTGTGGCTTTGAGCCACTATGATTTTATACACCTTGTTATCTCTCGTTTTCTATCCGTTCCAAGTTCCCATTCGTTCTCCTCCGTCTACATCAATAACCGTAGAAGTAACTGCTGGATTGCTGATAATCGCATAAATCATTCTTGCAATATCCTCTACTTGACCTTTATGTTCTGCAAGTTGCCTATCCGTATTTATGCCAATACCGCCTGGTGAAACAGCATTTACACGAATAGGTGCAATATCAATTGACGCTTGCTTCACTAACGCATTGATGCTTCCATGCAATGTCCCCCAAACTCCATATCCTTTTAACGGTGTTTTGCCACTACTACCTGAGATTAATGTAACAGATCCATTTCTTTTAAGATATTTTACTCCTAAGTGTAATACATTATAACTTGTCCAAAATCGTTGAAATGCTTGTTTAGCATTTTCCTCGGATGTGTTGTTTATGCCACTTGCATTAGCTTTGGCCGATATGCTAACCACGATATGGTCAATGTCTTTGATATCTGATAGGACTTCGGTTAGTTCAACATATTTTGATGCGTCTAAAACTTTAAAGTTACAATCTTTTCCTAATTTACGAACAAGAGTAGATAATTTGTCTTTATTTCTTCCTGCTAGTGTAATACGGTGATTATTCTTTAGGAGAATTTTAGCTGTTGCTAATCCCATTCCGCCACTACCACCTATAATAAGCGTATGCTCTTTTTTCATATTTACTTAAATTAATGATAATCCACCATCCACGTTTGTTATTCCACCCGTCATGTAGGGATTAGTTAGAATTGAGAAGTAGGCATATGCCAACTCTTCTGGCGTTCCAAGGTGCTTCACGGGTAAGGTTTTACTAGCCCATTCTGTGTAGCTCTCTCTTTCATCTTTAGTCCAAACACCTGTTCCTACAACTCCCGGTGCAACAATACTCACTCTGGTTGGTGCAATTTCAAGTGCAAGTGCTTTTGCAAAAGTTGCAACGGCAGCACTTGCTGCGTTCATAATTGAAGCATTTTTTGATGGTTTAAAGATGGCTATACTTGATGTCAAGACTATTGCACCCTCATCAGCTATCTGATTCGCTGCGGCTCTACAGCAATTAAAAGTTCCCCAAAACTTTTCCATTCCTCGTTTCGCAGTTTCTGTCGGCATAGATTTAACTGGGGAAAACAACTTGGTTTCATCAGCTACTGCCGTTATGGTCATGAAGTCAAATTTTCCGATTTCACTAAATGTCTTATTTACAGAATCTTCGTCCAACATATTCATGGGATGAACAGAGGTCTTATCTCCCAATTCATTCTGTAAGTCCAGTAGTTTGCGTTCTGTTCTACTTAAAAGACAAACATGCGCTCCTTTGCCTACAAATATTTTGGCAAGTGCTTTTCCTATTCCTGAAGAAGCTCCCACAATAACTACTTTTTTATTTTTGACTTCAATCATGTGTTGTATTTTTTAATGAGAGATAACGACCCGATATGCTGTGGGGCGTTTGTTATGTAGTTTGTTTCTGTACGAAT
>CAYMST010000095.1:0-16447 GCA_964393115.1 uncultured Roseivirgaceae bacterium
GTTCCTACTACCATATGGATTAAAAGTGGTTCTAAATCCTTCAGCGGTTTCTTTTCGCGCTTATAAATCCAGTTAAAAAGTGGATTACCTAAAATAAATCCTCCAGCAAAAAGAAGACCGTACCATCTTACAGGATGATTAAGTCCAGGTATGACAAAAATATCAGGGTTGGCATACCAGATGATGGCGGACAAATATGATAACATAGTGATTTAGTGTTTTCTCCAAAAAAATGGTGTCAAGATCATTAATACTGTAAATAGCTCTAATCTACCCAATAGCATAAAAAAAGAAAGCAGCCATTTTCCAAAGCTGGGTAAATGGGCAAAGTTATCAACCGGGCCTACAGTTCCCAATCCAGGGCCAATATTTCCTAGACACGTTGCCACAGAACCGATGGCCGTCAAAAAATCAACTCCGGTCAAGGCCATGAGTGCAGAGCCAAAGGCAAAAATGGTTATGTATAACATGATAAACGCCAGAATATTAAAGGTAATATCCCGCGATACCGCTTTTCCATTAAACCTCACTGGGATCACAGCGTTGGGATGCAACTGCCGCTTTAACTCCAAAAAACTATTTTTTATTAAGATGAGGTGTCGCACAATTTTCACACCACCCGCAGTAGATCCAGCGGACGCACCAAAAAACATCAAAATGAAAAATACCACCGTGATAAACGGACTCCATTGCGTATAGTCAGCAGTGATATAACCTGTTGTCGTGATCACTGAGACTATTTGAAATAGTCCATCTCGAAAGCTCTGTTCAAATTGTAATGCAGACCGACCTTCAGTTACAAGAAAAATGGCGATACCAATAATAACAGCGTAACTAAGGGTAAATACCAAGTAATTCTTAAACTCCTCATTGCTAAACACCTTCTTAAACTTAAGGTGAAGCGCAAAATAAGTAATCGTGAAATTGGTGCCCGCCGCAAACATGAAAAATACGATCACATACTGAATAAAGGGAGAATCAAAATATGCTACACTCGCATTCTTTGTACTGAATCCTCCAGTTGCCATAGTGGTCAATGAATGATTGATAGCATCATAAAATGACATCCCACCGAGCATCAACAGAATCAACTCGGCTCCTGTCATTCCGAGATAAATATACCAAAGACGCTTTGCGGTTTCCTTAATACGAGGCTGTAGCTTATCAGGAGAGATCCCAGGGGCTTCTGCCACAAACAGCTGCATGCCGCCAATGCCCAATATAGGTAAAATGGCTACGGCTAAGACGATAATCCCCATTCCACCTATCCATTGTGTCAGGCTACGCCAAAATAAAATCCCTTTATGCACCGATTCGATATCTGTTAGAATGGTCGCTCCAGTAGTTGAAAAACCAGATATAGTTTCAAAAAAGGCATCTGTGAAGGTATCTATGGAACCACTGAGCAAATAAGGTAAAGTGCCATAAACAGACATAAACAACCAGCCGAGTGTTACGATGAGATAACCCTCACGCTTTTTTAGTTCGTTACTACCCTCTCGATTCAGGAAAAACAAAATACCACCACTGGCCAGCGTTACACCAGAAGATAATGATATGGCCATCAAATCCCCTTCTCTATAGTACAAGCTAAATGGTAAACATAAAGCCATGAACACTCCATTGAAAATCAACAGAATCCCAATTATTCTTCCTATGATCGAGAAGTTAAAGATCATTTAAAAAAGGCTTCGATTTTATGAATGCACTCTGGCTTAGACAATATCACCACTCGGTCTTTAGGTTCGAATTTAAAGTTTCCCCTCACGCTCATGCCTCTTCCCTTTCGAATGACACCACCTACCACGGCAGTTTTTGGAAGATCTAAGTTCTTTAATTCATTATCCAAAATTTTAGAAGCCTCTTTAACTTCAAACTCTAAAATTTCTGCGTCTACTCCGTGGATACTCGTTAAACTTACCACCTCACCTTTTCTGATATAGCGAAAGATGAAGTTTGCAGCGATCAGCTTTTTGTTGATCATCGTATCTACCCCAATATCTTGTGAGAGATGGATGTAGTCCATATTTTCCACTAGTGCTATGGTCTTCTTAACACCATGCTTCTTAGCCACTAATGAAGAAATAATATTGGTCTCGGAATTACCTGTTACAGCTATAAAAGCATCCATTCCTTCAATATTCTCTTCCTCCATCAATTCAACATCCCTACCATCTCCATTGATTATCAGCGTGTCCGGCAGCATATCGGCCATTTCAAAGCATTTGACCTTGTCGCTCTCTATGATTTTGATATTGTACTTTTTACTCAGTCGCTTGGCCGTATTAATACCAATTCGGCTACCGCCCAATATCATGATGTTTTTAATGGAAACACGCTCTTTACCAGTCAATTTAATGATGTCATCCACACCATCTGGTTGTGCGATAAAGTAAGCGTGATCATTTTCTTTGAATTCACTTTGACCATTGGGAATAATGGTCTCACCGTCTCTCAGAATAGCAACGGTGGTGTAGTTATTTTTAGGATTCAGTTGAGCCGCATCGATAATGGATTGATTCTTGAGCTTACACTCTTCATTGATGCTAATACCCAATAGGGTAAGGCTTCCTTTTTCGAAATCAAACGAATCAGTGATAACAGACTCACGAAGCAATCTCTTTATCTCCCTGGCCGCCAATGACTCAGGAGAAATAATCTCATCAATTCCGATCGTCTTCAGATCTAAGAAATCTCTTTTGTGCAGAAATTCTGTGTTTGAAATACGTGCTATCGTCCGCTTAGCCCCTAATTGCTTGGCAATGGTACACGTAGAGATATTTGTTTCTTCAGACTCGGTAACTGAAATAAACAAATCAGCTTTAGAAATACCCGCACTTGTCAACACATGAAATGAAGTGGCGCTTCCCTTAATCGTGCTTACATCTAAGTGATTAGCGATGTACTTAAGCCGCTCGGCGTTTAGATCTACGATAGTAATGTCCTGCTCTTCATAAGTCAAAAGCTTGGCTAAATGAAAACCGACATCACCGGCACCTGCTATAATTATTCGCATACCCAGGATTATTCGCACAAATATATACAATCAGGCATACGAGAAAACTTTTGAGACACCAATTCGATATTTGGTTTCATCCACCACAGTTGAATATGAGATCTTAATAAATGCTATGATAGAATTGATATGGCGGAGAAATAATTGATTTAATTTGCGAAAATTTTTTTTATGAAGACAGCTGAAATACACACTCGAAAAGGAGTGATGAAAATCGAGTTCTACGAAAAGGATGCACCAAAAGCAGTAGCCAACTTTATAGATCTTGCTGAAAAAGGATTTTATGACGGGCTTACTTTTCACCGTGTGATCCCGGATTTTGTGATACAAGGAGGATGTCCTGATGGCACCGGTGCTGGTGGTCCAGGTTATACCATTGACTGCGAGTTAGATGGCGAAAACCAACATCATGACAGAGGCGTTCTATCTATGGCTCATGCCGGAAGGAACACTGGAGGCTCGCAGTTCTTCATTTGTCATAGCAGAAACAACACTGCTCATCTGGACAGAAACCATACTTGCTTTGGTAAGGTAGTTGAAGGTGTTGAAATAGTGGACGACATCCGTCAAGGAGATACTATGGAGAAAATTGTTATTATCAATAACTAAGTTCGATATAGGTAATACCATCCAATGAAATCATTGGATTGGTATTTCTCTTCAGTCACTGATGGCTACCAATGTCTCTTAATAAGGCCTAGCAATTCCTCATGTACACCGCAAGCCGCGAGTACTTCACGACCAAACAAGTAGTCTTTACCACCTCGATAATCGCTAACTGTTCCACCGGCTTCTTGCACGATGAGGACGCCACCCGCGATGTCCCAGGGGTTTAATCCCGATTCAAAAAAACCCTCTACACGTCCACAAGCCGTGTAGACCAAATCAACCGCCGCACTTCCAATTCTTCGGAGTCCATGACTACCCAAAAGTACGTCAGTCATGATCGCCTTGAAATTCTCCAACCGTTCAAAATCATGATAGGGGAAGCCAGTCGCAAACAGACCATTTTTCATTTCAGAGACAGCACTTACAGAAATTGATTTATCATTTAAATACGCTCCAAATCCCTTCGCCGCGTGAAATGTTTCTTCTCTAACGACTTCATTCACTACTCCTATCAGTACCTCGCTGCCTTTTACTAGTGCTACACTAGTAGAAAAAACCGGAATGCCATGAACAAAATTTGTAGTTCCATCCAGCGGGTCGATAATCCAAATTAGTTCCTTATTGGTGTCTCGAGCAACAGTCTCCTCTTCTGTTAGAAAACCTGCTTCAGGGAGTATTTTTGTTAAGCCTTTTACCAGTAGGCGTTCCGCTTCCTTGTCAACATAGGAAACCATGTCATTGGTTCCCTTATACTCTATCGTCTCCTTGCTAAATGCCTCAAATTCCGTGCGCATAAATTGGCCTACACTTCTCGTAAGCTCCACCACTCTATCTTTGATCGATACTAGATCTAATTCATTCTTCATAACCACTCACTACTAATACAAATTCTCCTTTCGGAGCATTATGGTTAAAATGTGACAATACTTCTGACAGAGACCCGTTTATCGTTTCCTCATAAAGCTTTGTTAATTCACGAGAGACCGAAACTTTCCTTTCACTACCAAAAAACTCTTCAAGCTGCTGCAAGGTCTTCAATAACCGATGCGGCGACTCATAAAACACGACCGTTCGAGGTTCCTTAGCCAATAAGGTCAATCTCGTTTGACGGCCTTTTTTGTGAGGTAGAAACCCTTCGAAAACAAACTTATCACAGGGAAACCCTGATTTTATCAAAGCGGGAACAAAGGCTGTGGCCCCTGGCAAACACTCCAACGGAATTCCTTTTTCAACACAAGCTCTCGTTAATAAAAAACCCGGATCGGAAATCCCTGGAGTACCAGCATCACTTACTAACGCAATCGATTTTCCTTCTGCGAGTAGTTCCAAGAATTTTTCTAGGACCTTGTGTTCGTTATGTGCATGAAAACTTCTTAGTGGCTTTGAAATATCCAAGTGTTTTAAAAGCTGCCCCGTTTTCCGAGTATCTTCCGCGAGGATATAATCCACAGCTTGCAATACTTTGACCGCACGGTAAGTAATATCATCCAGGTTACCTATTGGCGTTGGAACTACGAACAGACGTGTATCATTTTCTTCGCTCATAGCATATCATCAATTGACTGAGCCAGTGTTCGGTCTTTTTCGGTAATCACATTACCCGCATCATGCGTCGAGAGCCAGATTTGAACCTTGTTATAAACGTTGTGAATTTCAGGATGATGATTTTGCTTTTCGGAAACAATCGCGATTTTTGTCAAAAAAGAAAATGCAGAAACAAAATCTTCAAATTCAAATTGTCGGTATAGTTTATTGTCAACCTCTTGCCACATAAGTCATAATTTAATGAGGCGAAAGAAAGCAATATTTGTAGAAAATCCCGTGAGGAATTCAACAAAAAGGTACTTCGACAAGAGATCTCTGATAAAACCCGTAACTACGCACTAAATTATTGATCAAAAAGGTTTTTCGATTATCACTAAGTCAAAACTACTTCAAAGCTTCGGTACATTTCTCGCAGAAGAACTGTGTGAATACACATTCGAAATCATTGAATTAGATGAACTTGTTCATCAGGATTTGCTAGCATTTTCCACTCACCGAATTGTTTTTCACCTCATTGATGACCATAAAAAAGCCTCTGAACACACCTGCGAGTTCATATCCGAATATTTTACTCAAAAGCGGCACAGGATAATTCACATTTATAGTGATGCATGGGAAAATAGACGGGATATAATAGAAAGTCGGGTTCGTGCATTATTCGGCCTTGCCGAAGTCATATACGCCAAAGAAACCATATGTAAGCGCATCTCAAAGCCAATCGCCAATGCCTTTCTTGAAGCGAATCACTTGCATGTGCCTACGAATACCAAGTATAAGTATGGGTTATTTCACTACCTCGAATTGGTCGCTGTAGCCACCTTTTCAGCAAAAAGAAAAATGACCAGAAACGGTGTTCCAGTTAATTCTTATGAGTTAATCCGCTTCTGTTCACTTAAGGATATAGCCGTAATGGGTGGCCTAAGCAAAATCATCCATTATTTCACGCAGGATGTCCATCCGCAAGAGATTATGACTTATGCCGATCGCGATTGGTCTGTTGGCGATAGCTATGTTAAGCTAGGGTTTGAAAAAGTTCAAGTGATGCCTCCCACAGCATATATCTTAGACCTAGAGACCAAAACCCGGCTTCATGAAAGCCGTTATTTAGCATTGCCAGAAAAACAGAAACCTAAAAAAACAATCAAGTTTTACAATGCTGGCAGTATTAAGTTCATAAAAAAAACATGAATCCACTTATCACTATATTGGGACCGACTGCATCGGGTAAGACCAAGCTTGCCGTTTTACTGGCGCAGCAATTGGACGCTGAGATAATTAGTGCTGACTCAAGACAAGTTTATAAAAAGCTCAATATTGGAACAGGTAAAGACCTGGATGAGTATGGCAATATTCATTATCATCTCATTGATATCATCGATCCTAATCATCAATACAATGTTTTTCAGTATCGCCAAGACGCAGAAGAAGTTTTGCGGTTGTTGGATAATAAAGGCGTTCAACCCATATTATGTGGGGGTACTGGTTTTTACATTGAAGCTGTTTTAAGTGGGTTTAACTGGGTTCATGTTCCTCCCAATGAAGAAATAAAAAGAAGATATAATTCATTTACTCATGAAGAACTCTTCACCAAATTAAACACCCTTGAGTTGCCTGAGAACTATAGGGTTGATAAGTCATCTAAGAAACGGCTCATTCGTGCTATTGAAATTGCACATTATTTGAATAATAAACCTAAAGCTGCCGTTATAGAATCCACTCAAAAGAAGTCCTCGATTATTTTCGGCTTGAAGCTTGATCCGGAAAACCGCCGAAAGAGAATATCTGATCGCTTATATGATAGGCTCGAAAACGGTCTTTGGGACGAAGTAAAGGGCCTAATAGAATCTGGTATTTCACCAGAAAAGCTCAAGTGGTTTGGTCTTGAATACAAATATCTTACCATGGCCGTTGAAGCTCCCAATCAGAAAGAGTATTTCATACAAAAGCTAGAGACTGAAATTCATCGATATGCCAAGCGCCAAATGACCTTTTTCAGAAAGCTCGAACGTGATGGTTACCAGATTCACTGGATAGACGCTGGCATCTCTCCAAATAAACAACTAGAGTGTGTTTTGGAAAGGCTTAAGGGCTATTGAGACAAGCTCCATCGCAGTTGGAAACCAAAGGCAGAAGTCCTAAGAGGCGTCTGTGTTGATACGTAATAGACATTAACATTACGGTCGAAATACATACTCAAGCTCAGGGTATTACTAAGCACATAACTGATAGTAGGCTTAAGTGTCCAGTTGAAACTACCGTTAGTTGTGGTGGTAGGCAATGAAATAAGATCACCAGAATTAGCATTTGGTGTATTGTCATCTGCTTCCGCCAATACGCGTTGTAATGTTTTGGTGTCTCGAAGGGTCAAAGAAACCTTAAAGTTCAAATCATTCTTTAATGTAATTACTTTTCCTTTGGTCCTAAACGGTAAACGCATGCCGTCCTTGATAAAGCCGAAGTCAAATACGAAATCACTGTTTCGCATTTCCGTTACCTGACGATTGTTAATTTGCAGGGATAGATCTCTACTTCTCTTATACTCAAACCTCGCGGTAATATCACTTTTCGTTCTTACGTTAATACCTATAAGTGGAGAAAAACTTTCCTTAATCGATACTTGAGATATGTTCAAGATAGAATTTCCGTTAGCGTCAACCCCTAGAAAACGAGGGTTTGTGAGGTCCTCGTTAAGACCAGGCACTTCAAATCTGGCTGCTGCTTGGCTTGATGTATCATCTGCCTGTTGAGAGATGACATAACTTCCAATTGAATACGTCGAGTTATAGGAATGACTCACGCTGAAACTAGAAAATATCTCCTTAATTTTAGGCACCTTCATTAACCCAGAATAATCTAATCTCCAGTTCGGAATTGGAACTCTAGGAAACGCCGTCATACGTACTGAGTTTGCACTTTCACCCGAATAAGCCGCAATGAAAGCGGGAATCACCACATTTTGATCCAGTTGATTAATTTCACCATCTGGATTTAGCGTTCTTAGTCTATCGGCAACTACACTAATATTTTCTCTGAATTTTTCAAATACCGGAGATACATCATTCCCTTCATCAAACATAAACGCTGTACGAATGGAGTTAAAAGAAACAGTATAACTCCCTGATCTCGCCGGTGATAAATCCTGAAATTCAGATCCCATTGTTGTATCTTCCGGATTAATGAAATCATATACGAAGAAACTTGAAAACTGTGAGGTATGTTGTCGCTTTGCGGTCAACGAAATCTTTAAGTCATTGAAGGGTTCTGCACTTGACTTTAGGGATAGATCTCTCGTAAAGTTCTGTCCGAACTGCTGAATATTTGTATTTCGAACCAACCAACCATTTTCCGCCGCGCGCCACCTGATATCACCATCTTGACTTCCCAGAAGGGAAAACTCAATACCAGGCGCATTCATCACATCGTTATCCAAACCAAAGAATCCGGCTGTAGGTCTAAATCCGTAAAGGGAAAGTCCTTCTGTTATGCTATAAGAGGCGTCTAAATCTCTAAAAGCCATAGCTAGGCGAAGTATTTTCTTTGGCAGCCAAAGCGCTGAGTTAGCACGATCTCTTTTTAGCGTATCGGCCTTAGCTTCTGGAGGTCTTCCTCCAGACGGTTTCTTCTTTGGTTGATTGATGGCCTTCAAAAAAGGAACCTTATTGTATAATTCTAAGAGCTTAATTCCACCAGTAACAGATCGTTTTCTATCATTTGCGATACTGTTACCCAGATCATCTTCTGGCGAATTAACTCTTGAAATATTGTTTTGTGCAGTCCAAGTATATCCCGATGAGTAGTTTACGGTAGAGGTTAACCAATTGGTCAATGGAAATTTGTCAAAGGGCACTTTATAGGTACCGACCAGGTTTTGAGTGAAATTCTTCATACGACCCAACCTTCTCAAACCTGCTATAATAGAGTCTCGTTTATATTCCTTCGTGTTTTCTTCGTCCGGGGTATCAATAACTCCTCTCGCATTTGCTGTATAAGTCGCACTAAGGTTTTTGGTTAACGGCCAAGATACGTTATAACTCCTATTCAAATTGAACCATCCAGAATAAATGGGGTCTGGAGCAAAGAAGTTAGCTCCTCGATAGATTTGTCTTTTTTCGATTTTTCTATCGAAAGTTCCCGAAAAAGTAATGGAAGAAGGAAGTGGACTAAAGTTAATGTCCTTAATGAGCTGTAGAAACTTCCCTTCCAAGAATTTAACGTTTTTAAAAGGTTCGATGCTTACTCCTCCAGGCGAGTAACTCCAGTTAACGCCACCATTATAGTTTTTAATGGTATGTTCCTTAATATCACTATTCGAACGCCTCGATTCTGAATAGCCATATGAGAATGAGAAATTCTCTATATCCCAGATATCTCGATTCGCATCTTCCTTAACATATGTTTTCTTCAGTCCATTTAAGGTGATTGTTCTGGTACTCTCTCTTCCTTGTACAAGCTCCTTATATGTTTCAGCCTCGGTATCCTCTTTTTGACTCAACGATTCTTCCAATGGGATATCTTCATTATACGGATCCCACCTTGGTGTTTCGATATTTTGAGTGGTAGCTACATAAAGTGGTATTTTCACGCCATGCTTCCCCGGTATTAATTTATCTACATTTATCGATGCCGAAACATTATAATTCAGCACATCCCTGTCCGTCCGCTCTGATATATTTTGTTCCAAACCACCATAACCGGAAGAGGTATAAGATAATCCACCTTTAACATCTGCAAAATCTGCGAGTTTTATGGCTATATCCGCTTTAGCTGCCCAACCGCTTTTTGTGTCAAAATCTGAGACCCTGAGTTCATTGGCCCAAATCACAATAGATTTGTCCGCTCCATCATCACCCACCAGCCGGAACTTGTTATCAACCGATCTATATTCGGTAGAGTCTCTATTTCGAACACCTATCATGATGGTATTGATCTCACTAATTCTCGGATTACCCTTTACCCGAATAATATGTCTTCCATCTTCAGATTGTGTCACATAATCAGATACCTGTGGAAAACCTACATCATTTCTTCTAACCTTAGCTCTATATAGGTCTGTAATCTGAATATCGATTTCGTTTTCCTCTGGCCAAATTAAACGAGCGTCTGCAGTTGGCTCCTTGGTAAGTTTTAAGGGCACCTCTACTTCATAGTAGTGATTTCTTCTATCCGTTCCTAACCGCAAAAACGCACTAACTTCGTCATCCTCCACATTACTGCCCGGAACGTTTTCCGCATGTAAATACATCTGTATTCTCCCATAATTCACCAAATTCTTATCGTACGCTCTAAACGCAGCTCTAAACTCTCCGTTTTCCAAGTCAGTAACTCTTACTCTTAGAGCCTGTTCATTTTCCAATAGAGTGGTACCAGTGCTTGTATTTCTATTTCTTTCAATGCCGGGTGGTACCGTATAGTAGATTTGATTTGGATCTGCACCCTCACTGGGCCTACCATTTTCTTCAATGTTTACAGCGTCTACTGAAACATTATCTATTTCCAACTCCTCTTTTATATTTAGTCCTGATCGCGTTGTTTCTTCACGATATACCCACCAATCACTACCTACAAACTGAAACTTCGCCAAACGAATCATTACAGGGTTTCGGTAACCTGTTAGATACATTCTCACAAATCGAATGTTATCAAAGCTTGGAGAGCCGAAAGTGTGTGTAAACTTTCGAACTGGAATTCTAAATTGGTACCAGGTAGTTTGACGGCCATCTATTGTCAAGGTTTTTGAGTCAAAAATAAATTCGTTGGCCTCATTAAGGTTTGCTGGGTCTAAATTGATATCATAGCCAAAGTAGTTCTCTCGTTGGTCCACATTGGCGTCTCCATTAATATCCTCAACATCAGCAAATCGCGAGCCTTGAATATCTGAATTAGTTTCTGTCGCGTTTCCTTCCATTCCATTGAAGTCCTTATACCGGGAAATGATAGAGCTTTCGCCACCAAAAGATGGATCTAAATAATGCGTAAAGTCATCAGAAGATGGATCTTGTCTTAGTGATTCGGCTGCTCCATTAAACACTGCATTGTCAAATAGGCGTCCCTCATCCTCAGATTTTAAACCATCAAGACCGATATCCTGATTAGCTCGCTGATCGCCTGAAGTCGAAAATGCATTGATATTTGGAGGGACTACTGTCAATTCTGGGATGATACCCCATGTTTGTAGCTCTGTAGATTCATTTATTTCGTAATTGATGGGTAAGTTATTTTCAAAAGCGCGTCTGTTATCAGGTGCCAAATCCTCGGACACATCTCCAACATTAATCACCAACTTAGGCGCGGGGTCTACTTCATTAGGGTCAAAATCTGGAAATGCCTCTCTTCGTTCATCCTGAAGATTAGGGTCTAGAATCCAGAACTCAATATACTCTACGTTGTTTTGCGTCCAACTATTCAGCCTTATTCCTCGTGTGATAGCACCATAGTTTCGTTCCGGTTCTGGAAGAAAATCCGAGAACTGCTCTGCATCTGGGTTATAGTTGTACTGTCCTCTTTCTTTTGGAAAATATGCTAAATTCAAAAATGAGATGGGGGCATTTGCGTTTAGCGCATTGAACTGTCGTTGAGAGAATATAACATTCGGAGGGAAGAAGCGTTCATAGACATTAAGTTCTCCGTTGGTAACCCCAAGATCAGGGTTGTTCAAAAAGGATGGATCCGTCTCAAACCATGCTATCTTTGCTCTTCGGTAACCCGGCTCCTTGCCATCCCTAGTTGCACCAAAGCGATCATCAGAAAGCCTAGGAGTAGAGCCTAACCGCCAGCTTTCGGCATTCCCCAAACCTTGTGCCAAAGCAAAATTCTCAAAATCATCAACATAACCAGTTCCCTGTCCATTTACCTGATTAGTAGTTCCCGGAACGAGTTGTGCAAATTCTGTATTTATGCTAATAGAAGACTTTTCCTTGGTGCTAAGTAGCGGCAGCGCATCCACAATTTTTGTAATCAACCTGGAATCCTTTTTGACCGATAAATCTAATCCATACTTGAAGTTATTGGTTGGCTCCTCTCCAATAGCGTAAGTAGAGATCCCACCTGGCCTCTCTTTGAGTTGCATAAAAGTCGCTCCAAAATTGATATCGTCCGAAAGTTTATAATCAAAGCGTGCCCCAGAAAGCCATCGCGTTTGTAGGTTAAACAAGTCTGCTTGTTCAAAACACACCTCAATATCAGAATCAATATATCTTCCGTCCGTAATTCGTACTTGCCCGCCGAAGTAATCTACCATGTAGTGTGTCCCCTCTGTTAGTAGTTGACCATTAGCCGTTACGGAAATGGACCCTTCACTGATTTGAAACGCGTTTAGTTGAATAGGAGCTCGTGTTCCAGTGGCCGCCGCGGAAGCCGAGGAGTTTTGAGCGAAAATGGCTGAGCCACCAGTATACCGTATTCTAAGTTTAAATTTATTCTTCTCCGAAACATTATGAGCGCTCTCTCTTATTTGCTCATAAAGTTCATTGTACACTAACCTTGGAATCTGGGCCTCATCTTCAGGAAGCAATAATGATTCAAGATGTGAACCAAACGGCTCCAGCACCGGAAATCGCACAATACCATTTTTTTGGTCTATTAATTCGCCTTCTAAGAAATCAAAAAGACCATCGGAGCCAAAGTCAAGGTTAAGGTTGAGCCTATCCATACCCATCAATTCAATCAATGTTGTACTCGCTAATTCACTAGATACACCTTGTAAGAAAATTGGTTCCTGATCGACAGCGTCCTCTCGGTAATGTATGGTCAATTCGAAATCATCCTGATTGACGTTTCTCGAACCAATACTGTAGACATTTTTCATCATCAGATCCCAGGAGGGAATGGCTGTATTAATGCCTTGTGGTCTCAACAGTTTGAGAAAAATCACATCTTGATCCCCAGCATCGTTGCCCAGCTCACCAACTGCGGACACGTTTCTCAGGTTGTGCGTATACTTATAAGAAATAGCTAGAGCTTGATCGGAACTCAATGCTGATCGAAGCGAAATAATACCAAGTAGAGGGTCAATATCATACTCGTCAAAGGTTAATTTTCTAGCGTTCTCAAGTTTGGTATAGTCACGCCCTTCTTCCATACCGAAGTTATCCTGAAGCAGCTGTACGCCCGTTTCCAAATTTCTATATGCGGGATTCTCAAAAATCTCTTCCCATAGTGGGTTGGCATTATTATTAGCAGCCGACCCAGCACCTGCGGCACCCGCTTTTAATGCTTCATTTAGGATATTATCAGGATCTCCTTCTCCTAAGTCTGTAAAGGCTATCGCTTTTCTTCTTGCCTCGGTGTTTGTACTTCTGTTTGTAGACAGGATATATACCTCAACTTCTTGTTCTCTAATCACCAACTGTGATCGAATACCTGGTAAATTAGACATCCACTTTTCGTAGTTATCGCGAAAGTAGTGTCCCATAAAGAAGTACTTGTTCTGTTCGTACTCGGAAGCCAATAGTTCTATTTCCTTTTCTTCACCTGACCCTCTGGATGATCTATTTCCAGAACCTCGTCCTCTGCTAGTAATACAATTGTTGGTTCCTCTTTGGCGGGACAGGACTCCGGTCACAAAGAGCTTGCCGAATTGAAGTTTTGTTTTTAGGCCAAAAAGTGCAGTTCCTCCTCTGATGAGGGAGTTGCTAACAGGCAAAGAGACATTGCCAATTTCGATGTCTTTAATGATATCTTCTGGTAAGCCTTGGTAGTCTACTTTCAAATTATTCTGAAAGTCGAAAGTGTTATTGTTGTCGTAGTTAGCCGTAATGGTAAGTTTTTCGCCTATTTTTCCGTTTAGGCTTATGCCCATCTGTTGGTCGTAGTTAATTGCGCCGGTTTTTCTTAAGCCAACTGGGACATCTGGATTATCTCTACGTTGCCATCGACCGCCAATATCGAAATTCACAAACCCATTTGGCACTATATCAATATGATCTCCACCGAAGATTCGGTCCAAACCCGGGGAAAGGTAAATCTTGGGCAAAAGGCGACGTCCGCTTACGGCGCTTTCTCCATCTTCCGCTATTGCTGCTTCCTTATAATAATCTTTTTGGGTCTCTTTTGACTTGAGCTTTTCCAACTCGTCATAGCTATATGAGGTCTCTGGCCTGAAGCTTGAGCGTCCGATTTTTTCTCGAATGGTAAAATTCCCATCTCGATCAACATCATATTCTAATTGTAGATTACTAGGGTTTTTTAGATAGAGGGAGGATTTGGAACCTCGGTTACTATAGGGATCACCATAGCGATCGTGTGGAGTATACGTTGGCCTTGTACTTGGCTTGTACTCCCTATTTACAAGAGAATCTATGATCTCTTCTCGTGACTTCTGTTCGGATACATTTGTAGTTTGTGTACTATCATTATTCTCTGACTGAGCCCATACAGACTGCAGAGAAAACAAAAGTAACACTACAAAAAACCCTTTAATATTACAGTTGGTTAGGTTCAAATCGCTCTAGAATCATTACTACCCTTTCAGGGCTTGCTTAATCAAACCCTCTAAACTAATGCCCTCTCCGCTTTGATTAATGATTTTATTAATATTTTTTTCAGCGGTAGCTCGTGGTATCCCCAAAGTTACCAATGCTGTCAACGCCTCATCGCGAATACTATTGCTTTGTAGAGGCGCAAAATTAGCATTATCAGAAGAAATTCCCTCTTTTCGAAATTTATCTTTTAATTCTAGTATAATTCGCTGCGCTGTTTTTAATCCGATTCCCTTTACGGCCTGTATGGATTTGACATCTTCTTGTATAATGGCGTGTCTTATTTCTTTTGAGCCAAGTGAGGATTGAATCATCAATGCGGTATTGGGGCCTACTCCCGAAATGGAGATGAGATGTAAAAAAACCTGTTTCTCAGCCAGGTCATGAAAGCCGTAGAGGCTTTGTGCATCCTCCTTTACATGAAAGTGTGTGTATAGTTTACACTTTTCCTGCTGTTTTACCACTGAGTAAGTGGCAAGAGAGATTTTAATTTCATAGCCGATTCCTCCTACATCAAGTATCACAAATGTTGGGTCCATTTGATCAACCTTTCCTTCCACAAAGGCTATCATATATCTATTTAGTTAAGTGTCTTTAAATGTTTGCTGTGATAGTTTAGGTTTTTTGCTTTGTGGTAAACGAGGTCAAAATATTTTCCAGTTCCCACATCGTATTTCGCTTTTTACCGCTTGGTTTGTAATGGTATCCTTCAATGTAAAAGAGCCACTTACGAGACTCATCTACCAAGGTGTAACTAATAAAAGGCCCTCCAGCAGAAATATCACTAAATTTCCAGAGTGACGATACTTTCTTAGCATAATTACCCCTGAAGTTTACTTCTCGCTCTGCATAGGGCACGCCATCTGCTTGCTGATAGGTCAGATAAATATCTGGTTTTTCACTATCTCGAATGAATGTGGAAGTAATACGTTCTCTGAGGTCAAGTATATCATCAAAGACAGTTTGATCTTTATAAGGCTCGTAATAGATAAACAGGCTTGTCTCATTGATCCCATCGAGCTGCCTCAGCCAAGTAAAGTTTTTCAGGTTCTTGGCAATGTCATACCCTTGAGGAACTTCGATTTTATAAGGATGTTCTTCAGCCAAGCTATTCGTCAGTTCTTCATTGATATTTCTACGCATATCAAGCTTCATACTCTTTTTCTCCGCGCTTAAAATAAAATCTCGAAGTTTGCCTTTGTGCTTAGATAGCTTATTGATTAAATTTTCTTCGGATTTATTGATCAAGTAGATCACTTTTTGACCTGTCGCGTAAACATCATTATTGCTAAAGAAAAACTTAGAAGTGTCTTTTCGAATGCTCGCCAAGCTGCCTTTCGAGAAGTAGCCGCGCATAAGCTTATCCTCATAGCTCTTTCCATCCAAGGTAGCCACAAATATCAGAGTCCTAGCCGTTTTCAAAACACTATTAAATGTTTTTGGGCTTATTCGGTTAATGGACAAACTTGGTTCTATAGTTGGTAAACCAGGGTAAGGGGCTTGATACACATTTCTGATCTCTTTCCCCAAAGCACCATCCCATTTGGCCGAATCCATGATGAGAATGACCTCACCATACTTACCACCGGCAGGGGGTAATAAACTTTGTGCTTGTTTTCCATTATTACTCGAGCACCCAAAAGCGATGGTCATCAACACCACTGCTGCATAGCCTAGTTTACTTATCATAAATTTATAAAATATTGATCTTATCCATTAACTGCTTTTTCTGCGAAAGGCTAATGGGCAATATCTTACCGTTAATCTGAAGGTTTGTATTATCTATATTTTCGATCTTGTC
>CAYMST010000096.1:0-16426 GCA_964393115.1 uncultured Roseivirgaceae bacterium
ACACTGACGTAAACTAACACACCCTTATATAGCCTAAATGGTATAAGTGTGTGATTAAGGTTGTTCCTGAAAAAATAAAGGGGCACCTAGTTAAGGAGCCCCTCGTAAAAAGTTGATGGTATTGTATGACTTATTTTTTCTTAGTCTTGCTGGCCGCTTTGGTTCGACCGCCTTTTTTTGCTGGGGCGGTGGCTTCTAAGGCCACACAGTCTTCATAAGTTAGTTCTTTAGGATCTTTATCTTTAGGGATTTTTACATTCTTCTTCCCGAATTTTATATAAGGTCCCCAACGACCATTTAGAATTTGAACCTCTTCGTTTTCCTCAAATTTCTTGATCAGTTTATTTGCGTCAGCAATACGCTTTGCCTTGATGATTTCGATGGCCTCATCAGAAGTGACGGTAAGAGGGTCGTACTCTTTTCCTAAAGAGTAGAATTTACTGTCATGTCGAATATAAGGTCCGAACCGTCCAATTGCCGCTGTCATTACCTTTTCTTCGAATTCACCTATTTGTCTAGGTAGCTTAAAAAGCTCTAATGCATCCTCTAGTGTTATGGATTCAATAAACTGACCTTTACGAAGCGAAGCATATTGTGGCTTTTCTTCTTCTGGCGTGTCATCATCAGGGTTTTCACCGATCTGCACATAAGCACCGTATCGGCCTAGCTTGGCATATATATTTTTGCCCGTCTTAGGGTCCTGACCAATCTCTCGTGTTTTCTGTATTTCTGCACGACTTATATTTTCGGTGTCTTCTACACGATTATGAAACTTGGAGTAGAAGTTCTTAATCATCCCGTCCCAAGACATCTTCCCATGGGCAATGTCATCAAAGTCTTTCTCGACATTTGCGGTAAATGAGAAGTCAATGACATTCGGGAAGTGATCGACCAGAAAATCGTTTACCACCATTGCGGTATTTGTTGGGAAAAGCTTATTCTTTTCTGCACCCGTAGTTTCTGTTTCCTCAGTTTTAGAAATATCACCACCTTTTAAGATATACTGAGTGTAGTTTCGCTCATGTCCTTCTCGCGATTCTTTTACAATATAGTTTCTTCTTTGAATGGTAGAAATTGTTGGTGCATAGGTCGATGGACGCCCAATGCCCATTTCCTCGAGTTTTTTTACCAGACTAGCTTCTGTATATCGAGCGGGGTGTCTACTAAATATTTGGCGCGATTTGATTTGATTGAGATCAAGCTGTTGGCCAATGTTTAGTGGGGGAAGCATTCCTTTTTGTTCCTCATCTTCATCTTCGTCGTCTCTGGACTCTAAGTACACTTTTAGAAAACCTTCAAACTTGACCACTTCTCCAGTGGCAACAAAGTTTTCCTCAGCATTGGAGATGCCAATGGTCGCAATGGTCTTCTCTAGCTTGGCGTTGGCCATTTGCGATGCGATGGCTCTTTTCCAGATTAGATCATAGAGCTTTTTCTCGCTATCTGTGCTTCCCGCGGAATGCGCCTCAAAGTTAGTGGGGCGAATGGCTTCGTGTGCTTCTTGGGCACCTTGAGATTTGGTCTTATAGACCCTTGTTTCTACAAAATCAGATCCATAAGCACGTGTAATTTCATTGACTGCTCCGTTGACGGCTTCTTGCGACAAATTTACCGAGTCAGTTCTCATATATGATATCTTTCCAGCTTCATAGAGCTTTTGGGCGACAGACATCGTCATGGACACTGGAAACCCTAATTTTCTACTTGCCTCTTGCTGTAGGGTAGAAGTGGTAAAAGGAGGAGCGGGAGATTTCTTTAGTGGCTTTTTCTCCAGGTTTTCAATGACATACTCTGAAGTAGTACATTTTTGTAAGAAATCCTCTACCTCTTCCTGACTTTTAAACTTTTTAGGTAGCTCTGCTTGTAAGACTTTACCGCCTTCTAGGTTAAACAATGCCTGAACTTTGTAGCTCGTAGAGGATTCGAACTGGTCGACTTCTCGTTCTCGCTCAACTACTAAACGGACGGCTACGGATTGGACCCTTCCTGCGCTAAGTCCTCGTTGGATTTTTTTCCAGAGTACAGGAGATAATTCGTATCCTACAAGTCGATCTAGTATTCGTCGTGCCTGTTGAGCATTTACCAAATCTAAGTCTATACCTCGAGGGTTTTGTAGAGCCGTTTCTATGGCCGATTTTGTGATTTCGCGAAATACAATACGTTGCGTCTTTTCTTGCTGGAGCTTTAAGGCTTCCATTAGATGCCAACTGATGGCTTCTCCCTCACGGTCATCATCACTCGCGAGATAGACGAGTTCGGATTCTTTGACTAATTTTTTTAATTCCTTTATGACCTCCTTCTTGTCAGGAGTCACTTCGTAGGTTGGGCTAAAGTTATTTTCAATGTCTATGGATAGTCCTTCTTTGGGAAGGTCTCTCACGTGACCGTAACTGGAAGTCACTTTGAAATCCTTTCCTAAATAGCCCTCTATTGTTTTTGCTTTAGCAGGGGACTCAACTATTACGAGGTTCTTTGGCATTCCAGTTATCTTGTTTATTTATCAAATGGCTTCAAAAATAGGATACGACTAAGTATATTTATCCTGTTACTGCACAAAAATATCTTTCTAAGCTTCATATCATAATCTGAATGGTCAAAAAATTGTTTTTAATTCGACATGCCCTTACTGAACCCGGATCAATTGGCAAGTCGGACTACGAACGCAAGCTCACGTCTGAAGGTAACCGAGATGCGGCGAATTTGGGAAAATATTTCAATAAAAATAATACGGCTCCGCATCTTGTTATCAGTAGTTCCGCAAAACGCGCCAGTCAAACGGCCGAGATAATTGCGAGCAGAGTTAACTACAGCGTCGATCGTATTAAGTATTCAAAAGAGTTGTACGAAACGTCCGTTCGTGTATTGCTAGAAGCGGTGAACGCTATTGACGAGAAGCATAAAAATGTATTCTTAATTAATCATAATCCTGCCATAACCTACCTCAGTGAGTACTTGACGGATGCGGAAATTGGGAACGTAGTGCCCTGTGGTATGGTAGAAATTAAAATTGAAGAACTTAAATGGGCTGAGTTGTCAAAGGGAACATGTAGCCTTACCCAGTATATGCTGCCCGAAATGAACTTGAAAATCTAGCGAAATCCCTGTAAGGCAATTAGCATATATGACTCACTGTACCTGTGAATGTAAATTGTTGTAAAAACTAACTGCCGTTGATGTAAATAAATTGATGAAGTGCCTAGCTTAGAAGGAAATATATCGTAACACCCCGAATTAATGTATCATGGTAGTAGCTGGTAACATCATTTTATTGCTAGGTTTCTTTTTGTTTTTAGTCTTCGTTTTATATAGAGCTGATAGGCGAATAGAAGAAATAACATCGATTACCTTAAAAAGGTTATTCAAGTTTATTTTATATGCCTTTATGTTTACCCCTACTATTTATCATCATGACCCCAATACAATTGTAGCGCCGTTTCACCTTGCCACCATGACTGGTATTATGTTTTATGATGATACTTATACATTGACCATGTTTATCTGGGGTGAAGTGCTTCCTTTTTTGATGACGACAACTGGAATTTATAGCTATCTGACCATTAAAAAATCCCGAAGAAGTAAACTCTCTTCTGTAAAGGCTTGAATTAGATCCTGGATGTCCCAATTTAAGTGTCAAGTGAAATATATCTAGATATTTTGCTAATCTGATATAGAGGATAAATTGGTAAGAGGAGTCTTATTCAAATCCAAGAATTAATGATTCTTGACTTATATACGATTTGAAGTCGCATTGTGCAATAGTATTTATAGAAAGAGATAAAGGATTCTGAATTGCAGATTTTACGGGATATTGGATTTAATGTCACATGAAGAATGGGATAGGGATTTGTATGAAAAAATGATTTTGTAACCATTTAAAAGTAATAATTATGCAAACAAAACTTTCATGGAAAAAAGGAGTTTTTTCCAACTTATATAAAATTTATTCGAATGGAGAACAAATTGGAAATTTAAGAGATAAATCATTTTCTCAGTCAGGCATTGGGGTACTTGACAATAAGGAATATTTATTCCAGACAAAAGGATTCTTTAAACAAAAGACTCAAATTATTGATACTGCTGATAACAAAATAGTCGGAGAGATCAATTACAATAAGTGGATGACTAAAGCAACGATAACAATAGATGATAAAACGATTAATTGGAAGTATGTTAATCTGTGGGCTACAAAATGGATTATCTTTAATTCTGAAGGGATCAATATAAAATACTCTGGTTCATCATCAGGCGGACAAATTGATTCGAATGTAGATGATTCATTACTCTTATTGAGTGGATTATTCGTGACAAATTATTACTGGGAAATGACAATTGCGGTTATGGCTGGAGCTTTTGTTCCAATATGGATGACCATGAATTAGGGGGTGATTTTGTGTAAGGTATAACAATCGAAGTGGCTAATTTCAAGGTTTGTAGCTCACTCCAACGAAGTGACGGCTTGACAGAAATTACCGCTAGTCATACGATTTGCTGTTGACAAAAATCATTTGGTGTTTACCAGTCACTACAATACTTCAGGAGAAGACATGATCAAACTAAGACCAGCCTCAATCAACGATTTAGAATTACTCAAATACTGGGATAAGCAACAGCATGTGATAGACTGTGATCCTGATGATGAATGGAACTGGGAAGTAGAGTTGCAACGTCATCCAGCGTGGCGAGAACAGCTAATGGCAGAGTTGGATCGTGTGCCAATTGGGTTTGTTCAAATAATTAATCCATTCCTGGAAGAAACTCACTACTGGGGAGAGGTCGATCCAAATAATAGGGCAATAGATATCTGGATAGGAGAGAAGTATAATCTTAGTAAAGGATACGGAACCACAATGATGAGACTCGCTATCCAAAGGTGTTTTGAAGATGAACAGGTTGAGGGTATCTTGATCGATCCTTTAAAGTCCAACGTTAAAGCACATCGCTTTTATGAAAGATTAGGTTTTGAATTTTTAAGAGAGCAAAGATTTGGAGGTAGCTTGTGCTATGTATATCGGTTGAACCGCGCCCATTCTAGTTTTGTAGACCATTGAATGGTATACAGACTTCTGCCCGTCTGAAGTCAATCAATTTATCGTCTTCCTTTCTTAATTTTTTCCCATACGATTTACTTCATAGTTTTAATATTCTTGAAATAACCATAGAATAATTCATAATCCTTAATTAGGGGTGGCGTAGCCCAAATATTGTCCTGTTTTCGACGAACATGCTATTTCGTTCATTAACTTACCATACACCAATAACGATTCTGTTGATGAATATATTACTGTGCCCAAATGCCTTTAAAGGTAGTTTAACAGCGTTAGAAATAGCTGAAGCTGCTGCCGTAGGTTTTAAAAAGTCATCCATTCATTTCAATTGTCAGGTAGCACCTATTGCTGATGGAGGAGATGGTACGATGGAAGTACTGGTAAGTCATTTCGATGGAGTCGTAAAAAAGCTGAACGTTCATGACCCGTTAGGTAGAGTGATAGAGGCTGATTACGGGTTGATAGAGTACGGAAAAACTGCAGTTGTAGAATTTGCGAGTGCCTCGGGGATAAAGCATCTTACAGAGGAGGAGTTAAATCCAATGATTGCCACCTCTTATGGCACTGGACAGCTGATACAAGATGCAGTTAAAAAGGGAGCCTCACACGTGATCATTACACTTGGAGGAAGTGCAACCGTTGATGGCGCAACCGGTATACTTTCCGCCATTGGGTTTGATTTTCTGGATCACTATGGAAATGTTTTAGACGCAACCCAAGAGAGTATCTTAGGTAAGATACATAAGGTTGTTGACCGTAGAGAAAAGGAGTTTAGGCGAGTGAGATATACCGTTCTCTGTGATGTGGAGAACACGTTACTAGGAGATAAAGGAGCTGCTGCAGTGTTTGGACCTCAAAAAGGTGCTTCGCCTCGTATGGTTCGACAATTGGAAGATCAACTGTCAAGTCTTGCTCAGTTGATGTCCGTCTTCACAGGGATTAATGTCAATGAAGTGGTAGGAGGAGGTGCAGCCGGAGGTGCAGCGGCATTCCTATGCGCTCTTCTTGACGCTGAAATGGAAAAAGGCTCGGCCTACTTATTAACGAAAACTGGGTTTTATGAGAAGCTGGCAAGTGCGGATTTGGTGTTAACGGCAGAAGGCAGGATCGACGAGCAGACCAAATATGGTAAAGGACCTTATGAAGTTGCGCGACTTGCCAAAGAACGTTCTATTCCGGTTGTTGCTTTGAGCGGGCAAGTGGATGCTAGCTTAGAAACGCATTCTTTTGACTATTTTGATGCAATACTGCCTATTACTTCTGGACCTATGACTTTGGAAAAAGCACTTGAGCTATCAGGGGATAATATTGAAAGGACATGTACACAAATCGGCAATATTCTGCTATTGAATAGGTAGTAACCAGAATTCTATAGGGATTTGTGCAATAGTTTTTGTTTCCGGTCCAACCAAAATCAGAATATAAGTTTCTGTTATAGTAGATAAATAAACAAAATGATGAAAATTAAAAACTGGCCTATGCCTCGAACTACTCGATGGGCATCCCTATTGGCCTTATGCCTATTGGCTTCTTCATGCTATTTTGATGATGGCGATAATGTTCCCGACTTTCCTGAAGGAAAGGTAAGTGGCTTTAAACCGGTTTATTCCTCTGAAGCCAGTACTGGAAGTATTGGTTTGGAAGGTCCCTCTCCTTTGAGTAGACCTGGGAAACTGGTGATGACGCAGGACTTCTTACTGATCAACGAGTTGGAAGAAGGAGTGCACGTGATTGACAATAGGAATCCGGCTAATCCTCAGAACATCGCATTTATAAGAATACCGGGCAACGTCGATGTAGCCGTAAAAGATGACTATATCTACGCAGATAGTTATGATCAACTAGTAACACTTCGATACGACGGTGACACTGTCGTTGTGGTAGATCGCAAGGAACAGGTTTTTGAAAATAATACATTCCCACCGCGTAGAGGTGAATATTTTGAATGTATAGATCCGAGCAAAGGACAGGTAATCAGATGGATTGAAACTACTTTAGAAAGCCCGAAATGTTACAGATAATTAAAATAACCGGTATATGCTGCTTGATTCTTTTGATAACTTCATGTGAAGATGACACAGCGAACGACGATAGTTTGGGTTTTAGTCCAGGTGCTAATAATGGTGGTTCAAGTGGTGGCGACGGTATTGGTGGTTCACTGAATCGTTTTACGACTAGCGGAGACCACTTATATGTGTTAAATGAAACGTCTCTGATTCCATTTGATATTTCTGATCGGGAAAATCCTACTCGCGAAAATGACATTCACTTGGGAGTAGGAATTGAGACTATATTGGTAAGAGGAGAAAATATCTTCGTGGGAACGACTACAGGGATGCATATTTTTGATATTTCCATTCCATCTGCTCCTGAGTTACTTTCTACCTATCAGCATGTGCTTTCTTGTGATCCTGTGGCCGTATCAGGAGATGTGGCGTACGTTACACTTCGTGAGGGAACAGGCTGCGGAAGACTGCGAATCAATAGAATGGATGTAGTAGACATCTCTAATCTAAAGTCTCCCTTTGAGATTAGAACCATTGCTATGGATCATCCACATGGGTTAGGGGTAGACGGTGATAACCTATTCGTCACTCAAGGAGACTTTGGGATATGGCATTATGATATTGCAAATGAACGAAACCCTCGCTATATAGATGTATTCAGTGAAGATGCCAATGCATTTGATGTCATTGCTTTAAATGGCGTGTTGACCGTTACTGGAAAAGATGGAGTCAGGTTGTTTGATTATAGCGACCAACAAAGCAGTATCACCTTACTTAGTAAGATTGATTACCCTCAAAATGGATCAAACTGATGAGGAGACTATTTGTGATTTTTGGAATTGCTGTCTTAGGGACTTTGGCGGGCTTCGGACAAGAGCTAGAAAATGAAGGAGATAAAAAGGTGCGATTGCCATTTACCATCGGCTTAAATGTATTGGAACTGATCAATAACTATTCGGCGATAATGCCGAGCATTAGTCATAGCGTTGGCAAGCATGTGACATTAACGCACGAGTTTGGGCCAATTACAGGAGTAGAATTGCGTGAGGGCGAAGATTTTGAGCTGTATTCAGATTTCAGTGGGTTTAAAGCAAGAGAAGAGATTCGTTTCTTTTTTAAGATTGATCATGATGATCCAGATGCTGCATTGGGTTACGTTGGTATAGGAGGCTTTTATCGTCAAGCGACTATTCAAGGTGATTATGTCTCAGGTTTTGGTTGCGATGCTTTTGGTGATTGTGAATACTGGCAGCAGTATCAACATGAATATAAGGCCGAAAGATTTGGTGGGTATTACAATATGGGGATCTTATATCAATACTTTCCAAGGGTCTATATTGATTTGAACGTTGGTATTGGGTACCACGACTTTAAATTTAATCAGCCTTTAGTAGGGGCCAGTGAGGAAATCGTAGAATCATTAACTCTACAAGGACAAGAGCAACGAAATAAGACTTTTCTAACCATTGGTGCAAGGATAGGGATTCGTCTCAATAAGTATTGATTATGAGCTATTGAGTTATTTGATATAAAGTCCCCTGGATCCATAAGGGGAGGGGACTTTATTACCTGTACTCTTGACCACTATTCGGTTAGCTTAATAATGTTTTCTTTTTGAAACCAACTAAAAACCGACGAACAGATGGTTGCCATAACTTACCTACATTAATTAGGTTGAGGGGTTAGCCTCAGGTAAGGCTTTTGCTCAGTAAACCCTTTTGGGAATAGCTTTTCGGCTTCTTCATTGGAAACCGCCGGTACGATGACACAATCCTCTCCGTGTTGCCAGTTGGCAGGAGTTGCCACTTTGTGATAAGCGGTAAGCTGCAACGAATCGATCACTCTTAAAAGTTCATCAAAATTTCGTCCCGTGGAAGCTGGATATGTAATGATAAGTTTTACTGTTTTATCCGGTGCAATAATGAATACAGACCGTACGGTAAGCTTGTTGTCAGCGTTTGGATGGATCATATCATATAACTCAGATACTTTGCGGTCTTCATCAGCAATAATTGGGAAGTTGACTTCTGTATTTTGCGTTTCATTGATGTCTCCAATCCAGCCCTTGTGGGATTCCACACCATCCACACTTAATGCAACAACCTTCACGTGTCTTTGGTTGAACTGTTCTTTGTATTTAGCGACTGTTCCAAGCTCGGTGGTACAGACAGGTGTATAATCCGCGGGATGAGAGAAAAGAACGCCCCAGCTGTCTCCTAGCCACTCATGGAAATTAATCTCCCCCTCTGACGTTTGAGCAGAAAAATTGGGTGCTACATCTCCTAATCGAATTGACATTGTATTTTGAATTTAAAGGTGAAAAAAATAATGACCTAAACTTGTTTTAGAACCTATGAAGGGTCGACGATTTGTCATTGAAACCTGTGGTTTTTTGATGTGTCAACTAAATCTAAATAGGCAATGGGATAACACTGTAAAATGTTTGATAAGCTTGTAACTGATAAGCTTGCTTTTTAGTTCGTCCTCAATCCTGTTTTCGTATTTCTTTGTTTTATCGAGGTCCTTGATTGTTTTAGTTATAAGCTGAAATCACTAAAGCATTTGAGTGATGGGTTATTTCTTTAAATAAGTTCTTTTAAAGAGTTGATTTAAAATCCGCAAATGCGTTACTCAATACAACGCTTTTGCGTCATTATCTCATGGATTTCATATAAATTTCATTCATTCAAGTAGATTACTTTAAAACCAATATGCCTCTTAAAGGTCTTATCTCAGTGTAAATTCAGTGATGATATCCTTGTGTTGAGGGAAAATACTTGATAGCTCCTCTTCTGAAAACAATTTGAAGTCTGCAAAATCAAACCCCGGAGATACCATACAGCTCATAAGCGTGTAGGAAAATTTGTCTGTGACTTCAGCTGCGAAGGTTGTTCCTTTTGGTATAATGATTTGAGGAGACTCATCTTTTAGGATATCCAAACCTAATAGTTGTGTTTCGTAATCTCCATTCGCGTGAATCATATGAATTTTACAAGGGGCACCAGCGTGGAAATACCATATTTCATCTGAGCTTAGTTGATGAAAGTGAGATTTCTCTAACTCGTTTAGTAAGAAATAAATGCTCGTACTGAGTGTCCTTAGGTTTTCGCCATTATCAAACTCAGTTGCTGACCTATATATTTCACGGTAATAGCCCCCTTCGGGGTGTGATTTCAATGATAATTTACTGATCCATTCTTTAGCGTTTTCATTCATTTCTTTTGTATTATGAGATTAATCTACGGTGAAATTAAGTGGAAGTCATATTTTAACCAATCAAAAAAACAACTGTTTGCATAAGTTTATTTTACTTAACGCTTTCAATTAAATAAGACGCTGTTGTTAACGCTAACAAGTGAGTTTTCGAATGATATCTTAACCAACTTAAAAGAGATTGAAGAGGTTGTAAGGCGTGATGGCTATCAATTAGGGATTAGGAGAAACAGGTATTGGGGGTATTGCCGAAAGGAGAAGAACCTATTTTTTCCAATATCTATACTCTACATTTTAATAGGTCTTGAAAGGTGGTTGACTGAAGAGGAAAATAGTGTGTTGGATCACTTGAAAACAATGCTATTAGAAGAAGTGCCATCTTATCAAAAAGAGTGTGATCCGGATTTTTATAATTTCTATTCTGTGAAGCCGTTAGATCCATTTCCTAATGGTTATTTTTTTAATCATTTTTGGAAGTTTGCTTTGCCATGCGATTCAGACGATACGGCGTTAACTTACTACGTGTCTGGCTACGCAAAAGATAAGGTAGTAAAGTTCAAGCAAGAACTTGAAAGAAGGACTAAGTCCACCGGCGAGAATGCTTATATTACTTGGTTAGGTACGGAGAAGATGCCAGTGGAAAAAAGTATTCCGGTCATTTGTAATGTTTTGAGTTTGTTTCAAAAGCACGATTTGTTACATGATGAATTGGCGTTGTCAAGCTTGAATTTAGTTATTGATTTCATTCGAGACGAAAGACTTATTGACTTTCCGTTCGAGTATTCTATTCACTACCCTCAAGACGCTGTAGTAGCCTACCACATGGCAAGAATAGGAGGGTTGCTTAAAGGACAAATACGAAAATCATTTATTGATCAGGTAGTAGAATTAGGTCGTTTAAAAAGTGATTTTTTTGATATAATTTTGTTAAAAAATGTGCTTTTGTCAGTAGATGCAAAAGCGAACTTTATTCCTCAGAAGACTCAGGGAGTTTTACGGTCATCACCTTTTTTCATTGCTTCTATGATGTCTTATGCACCGTATCAATGGATGAGGAAACTTGCAAAAAATAAGTTCTTTCATATCAATTATGTATCTCCAACCTTGAATCAAGTACTTTGGATTCAGTATCTGGTTCTCTCAAACAGGCTCGAGAAGTGATAATTCTCCACTAGAAAAGTGATTTTCTAATTATTCCATATTAAGATGTTTTCTGTAGCCTTTTGCTTGATTTTCAGCATTTTGAATCATAAAGATAACCTAAGTCGAACTTTAACCGTTTAAAGTTTGACTTTAATGTGATTATATAAGTGTCTTTTAATTAGTGAATTATGTAATTTATATTCATATTTGTTGGACACTTGCATAACGAATGAAAATAATTATATGCTAAGAACTTTTAGATTGTCTTTACTATTACTTTCCTATATGTTATTAGGCTGCGCCGGAAGTGTGTATGGACAAGACGTGGTTCTCTTAGAGGAGCAGGCGGAGTTTCATTTCTATGAAAACCACTTTGCTGATGCTGCTAAGGTGTATGATCAAGTACTCAAGGAAAAAGGCTACAAAAAAATTTCCAAGTATCGAGCTGAGCTGTCTAAATTGTTATCAACAAATAGAGATCGATCACTAGACAAGTTACAATCCTTAAAGTCGGGACTGCCCAGAATAGAAAAGAAATATTTTCCATATTGGTTAGGTCGGGTACAATTTGTGAGGTACGAGTTTAGTGATGCCATCAAGTCCTTTAATCAATTGCTAAAAAGTCGTGATAAACCATCAAAGGAAATCACCAAGGAGGTTGAAGTGTATATCAAAGCTGCACAAAAAGCAATTGAATTTTATAAAAAGAATACGGATCAGTTCGTTATCGAGCGCTTGAGTGACGACATCAATACATCTGGTATTGAATTAAGCCCAGCATACGTTGAGCGAAATCACTCGCTCATTTTTATGTCTGCAAAGTCTTTTGAAGAGAAGTTTGAAGTGTATGAAGTGGATATGAAAGTGTCTGATATCAAAGTACACAAACTTCCAATACTTGGTAACTATAACTTTCAAAACGCAAATATCGAGATGGTAAACAATGATGGTAAGTTGTTTGTATTTAGCGACGAAGAAGGAGGAGGGTTACTTTACAGTACACTAAAAGATGGTAAGTGGTCAAAGCTTAAAGATTTTGACAGCCACTTGCGAAACTCCATTATTGAATCTCATTTCTTCATAAATGAACAGGAAGACAGAATATTATTTGGGTCTAGCAAGCGTTCGAAACGTGGAGATTTGAATTTATATGAATCAAAACTTGATAAGAGTACCAAAGAATGGTCGAAGCCGTCTCCACTAACCAATGCAGTGAACAGTGTGAGTGACGAGGAAAGTCCATATCTTACTGCCGATAATAAGACCCTTTATTTCTCTTCAAAAGGTCACGAATCAGTCGGTGGTTATGATATCTTCTATTCTAAATTTGACGAAAAGAAAAAGGATTGGACAGCCCCGGTGCAAATGCCTTATCCTATAAACACGGTGGATAATGAAATTCACTTCAAGTTAAATGATGATGGCAAATCTGGTTTTGTGGTGTCAGACCGGCTAGGGTCCAATGGACATGGGTTTGACATTTATCGATTTACCGAAGTAGTGAAAATTAAACTTGAGGGTACTATAACCAGCACAACGAAGCAGCCTGTTAAGGGAGCCACTATCGTTTTTGTTCCTAAGAAAAGTGCCGCCGGAAGGGCAGAAACGACCACATTTGACAATGGTGGTTACAATACGTTTGGTCAATCTGGACAAACCTATCTAGTTGAAATAAAACTAAATGGTGATTTATTGTATAAAACCAGAATAGAAGTTCCTCCTATGAAGGAAGGAGAGACTTTTGAAAAGGATTTTGAAATAAAAATTAAAGAAAAAGATACCAGAAGAGCCAAAATACGTGAATTCGAAGAACCAATTGTACATACAGCTACTCCTCGAACAAGTGAGCCAGAGGAAAGAAAACCCTTAAAACGAATAAAGAAAGAAGAACCATTCAAATTCAAGACCGGTAAATTAACAAGGTCAGAGTCATCTCTAAGCAGACCTAAGCCTTCCTCATATGTCCCCGTAGTAGATTTGGGTGGAGATGAGCGCCCAACTGGTAGGTCTATTATTCGAAATATCTATTTCAAGTTTGATGCTATCGATTTGGATGCCAGCAATGAAGAAAACTTAAGACAGCTGGTTGAAATTATGAATAAGCGACCCAAACTGAAAATTGAAGTTGGAGGGCATTGTGATAATATCGGTACAAGTAGGGCCAACCTTAACGTCTCTCAACGTCGTGCGTCAAGTGTTGTTAAGTACCTAGTGGCGAGTGGCATTTCGGCAGACAGGGTTGTCGCTAAGGGATATGGTGATCGCTTTCCCCTTGCTTCCAATGATGATGAACTTGAAGGACGTGAGCTTAACCGACGTATAGAAGTCAGGTTAGTGCAATAAAATTCACGCTTTAATTTATCGGAGATTACTTTTACCGCTTAGCAAAGTAAGCCGCAGTATTCTTTTAAATTTGGTGCTCAAAGAATGTATAGGTCGTCTCACAAACGAGTAGCTTTTTTGAGATGTCTTTTGCATGGGTACTACTTACTAGCCAAAAACGTCTAAATACAATGCGACTCGCTATCTTCCTACTGATTGCTTTTTGTTCCTTTCAGAGCGGTTATGCACAGAATATCAGTGTTAAAAAGTTCACTACTAAAGATGGATTACCTCATAATGTCTGTTATGATCTCATTAAAGATCATGAAGGGTATATTTGGATTGGAACAGACAATGGCATTGCCAAGTTTGATGGCTATGACTTCCAGACTTTTACAAGAAATGAAGGGCTGTCGAGCAATTTTGTTGTTAGTATGGTTGAGGATAGTGCAGGTCGAATTTTTTTGGCACAATGGAAAACTCAAAATATTAATTACATACAAAATGACAGCGTTCATGTAGTTCCTAACCCATTACTTGAGGACTCAAGTTTTGTTGAGTTTAGTTTTATTCGAGCTCAACTCAGTCAACAGAAATATCTGCTATTGCAATCTTTTAGACGGTTTGCTCTATATCAAAAGAGTGAAAACAACCTTGAACTAAGTGAATTTGGAATCAATAAGTTAAGGCAAGGTGATTTTTATATCGATCATCGATATAACGCCCAAAATAAGAGCTACTCGAATCGTTCAAACTCCAAGTATGTACTAAGATCTGCTGAAGCAGATTGTTACTATACAAGTCAACATGGATTAGTCCATTTTGGATCTTTTCCGGGGATCATCCGGTTTGAGGATGAGCATAGCTATAAGTTCGTTTTTGAAAGCATTGTGGGCAAAGATACCGTACATGGATTCAGAGAAGAGGCTGATGGTACCAAATGGTTTTGCATGACCAATAAAGTGGTGAAAACGATAGATGTTGGTCATCAAATCAATTATCATATTCATTTGCCAAAGCCAAAAATTTATGATGTCAAAGCATGGAACCAGCGTTACCTGGTGATATTATCGGGTCCTAAATATCCTAATGCAAGAGGGGCATATCTTTTTGATAGGCAAAGTTCACAAATAATCGACTTAAAAAAATTGATGAAAACTAATTCGACTCCTGCCTTTACATTGGTGGATAACACAGGAGCCTTGTGGATTACGACCAATGGTGATGGAGTATATAAACTAGAGATGTCAGCCTTTACAAACTATGATAAAGATGATGGCCTAGAAGAGCTATTTATTAATGACATTGCTCAGGATGATACGAATGACAGAATCTGGGTAGGTACCAATGACGGACTTTATTACTTGGAAAACCTGAAATTTAAGAATAAGATTCTTAATAAAAATTTGGCCTCTGAGCGATATGTCTCTACCGTTCAAAGGCACCCCCAATTAGGTGTAATGATCACCGCAGGAACAATTATTCCAGAAAACTATATATGCTTAGGTGAAAAAATTACAGCTATGAAAAATGATGGCTGGCATGATAAATTAGCTTTTTCAAGAGAAGGCAAAAGCTACTTTGCGTCTACCACTAGCATAGGAGAGTTTTATATTCGTCATGACAGTGTAATAAGGAGATACATTCGTAGACCAACTAACGGGCGTTTGAATAACCTTAAGTTTGATAAAAAAAGAAAGCTTTGGATGGTAGGAGAGATGGGGGTTATTACCTATCAAAAAGATTCATTTAACACCATCTTAAATAAGAGTAAGGGGCTAAAAAATGATCTAGTCAACGACATCGAATTTGCCCAGGACTCAACGGTGTATCTTGCTACCAATGATGGACTGGTGGTATATAAACATGGAAAAGTTACTTACCGCTCTGAAAAAGACGGACTAATCTCAAATACCTGTAATGAGCTGCTACTGGATCATACTGACAATCTCTGGATCGGTACTCCGAAAGGTCTTTCTTGCTACAATGGTGAGTTCTTTAAGTCTTATGATGATACTAATGGTCTGATTTCTGATAATGTCACCTGCTTGTTTTTAGATAAAAAACATCAATTATGGGTAGGTACGAGTCATGGATTGGCCAGAAGAGACCTGAATGTAAGCGTGGATGACGTTGAGCCGCCTCATCTTAAGATATCTTCTTTCAAGCTAGATGGACTGGAAGAGAATTGGATAAACAATGCGCGATATAGATCTTCGAATAGCATTGAAATAGAATGTAGGCCTCTGGGATACGTAAATTCAAATAAAATATTGTATCAATACCGCTTAAACGATCAAGATTGGGAGATAACCGACCAATTATCCTTTGACTATCGAAACCTAGCGCTGGGTAAATATACACTATCCATGCGTGCTAAGATGAAATCTGGCGATTGGTGTGAGCCTTATACAACAGGCTTTCAAATCGTGCCTCCTTGGTGGAAGTCATGGTGGGCTATATCGTTTTATGTCTTGATGATTATTATGGTTATTACTGTCTACTTCTATATTCTTCTACAACGACAAAAGCTTCGTAGTGATCTTGCCTTAAAAGTTGCTGAAAGCGATAAGGAGAAGGAAATGAATCAATTAAAATCCCATTTTTTTGCTAACATATCACATGAATTACGTACCCCGCTTACCCTTATTTTAGGGCCCGCGAAGGAAATAGTTGGTTCAAGTATTTTCGAAGAAG
>CAYMST010000097.1:0-16289 GCA_964393115.1 uncultured Roseivirgaceae bacterium
ATGTTATTAACGAGATTACTGAAAATCTAAATCAGGAATTCCAAAACTTAAACTTATCATCCAACTACTATGACCTCACTTTGCAATACTTGAAAGAAAAAAACAGCGAAAGGATCAGAGATGAAGTCTGCCATATCGTTGGTTACACGAATACGTTATTTAAGCACTACCCTGATCATGCCACTTTCAACTTTCGGGATCAAAACAGTGATGGTCAATTTCTACATGTCCCTATTCAAATTGACACAAAATTTCATCAACTAGTTCTGAAAATACTCGGAACGTCATGCTTATGCGACGCTGAGAATAATGAAAACCAAAATTGCCCTCCAAATGACTATGATAAGATAATAAGACTTCTGGGCAATATAAAAAGCGGTATTGCACGACTAGAGAGTCTTGTTAGTGCTTATAACAACCGTGTCATGGAGCTTAGGCAAGAAAAGAACCCTGATGAATTAGCAGGCAAATTCTTTGGGTACCACGGAATATTTGGCAATAACATTCATGCGCTCATGATTGCCCATAATGGTAAAAACAGGCTTAAAAGAATTTATGAAGCAACTGGAAAAACCTATCCTGACATCATAGTATATGATATGAACAAAATAGTATCCTGGTTAAAAGTGCACGAATGAAGTTATGAAAGCTATAGCAACACTATTGCTTTTCAGTTGTCTGTTTTCACTTCAGGCTCAATCTGAAGAGTATTGTAAGGACTATAAGGACAAGGTCATTATCGGCTGGCGGGTGTCGAGAATGGATAAATACTACCAAAAGTATAAAAACCAAGCACTGAACTTTTTTATCGATGACAACCCATTGGGAAGAATGCTTCTAGATCTTTTCAATCTTCCAGAGGAAGAAAGAGCTGAGAATCACCTGAAAATTTACAATGCCTCCAACTTCAAGCGAGACCGTAATTTTTTTATGAAACTTCTGATTGCCAATAGAGAGGAAGAAGGGCTGGTAATCTCTCTCGACCTACTGGTTAAAATGCTGATTAGTGAGGAGCTGGAGTTAGATGTGTCCATGGATGATGGAGGGTTATTAGACGACGGCTGGGGGGAGTCGAGCAGTGACGATTCATGGTCTGATGACGAGGACAACTTCAATCAAGACGGAAATCTGGATATCACACAAGAAACTAGTTTTGACGTAAATGACATTCATGAAATAGAAGTTATTGAAATTATTGATGTCCCCTCAAAAGGGGAAGTCCCAAAACGCGAGAATGTGCTTTTAATCGTATCAAAACTCAATCTCAGTACGGGATATCCCTACCCTTTTGTTGCGTTTGATCTCAGGGATCAGCAAACCAAGGCATTACTATCCAGCGAGGACTATTCATTTTTTAAAGGAATGAAGTCTACAACAGTTTCTGAATTCTTAGACAATAGAGAGTTTAAAGGTGATATCTCTTTTATCGTGAATGGAACAAAACTTATTGATTTGGAAAACTTACGGAAAGCTACTGTGCGGAATGGTGTGGAAAGATGGCAATCCGAATATTTCAAAATTTGCAGGTGCCTCAGAGTAGCTCAAAAGCAATAAATGGTTGAAAAATCACCTGTTAAAGAATAATTAATCTGTGCTAATAACTTATTTCCATTTTGCCATCTTAAGAGGAATCCATAAGATAATTACACAAAAGAGTTGTTTTGAACGGCTTATTACCATATTTCATAAGCTCTTATATAGACTCAGTAGAATAAAAAACTCTCCATTTTTTCCGTTTAGAGACTACCAATTCCCCCATACAAAAATAGAATACGGGGGAAAGGCAATATGAATAACGTAACAAAGACCTTGATGAGGATTGAGTGTCCAACTTCGAAGGTTTAGACACTCTTTATTCCCAGCGTAATTGATCCATTTGGTGTATCGGCTTTTAGTTTCTTTTTCTGAAAATTTCGGATAGCGCGGTCTTTTCGTTTTTGTTGTCCAATTCTTGGCTCATAACTTACCTTTGTCATTTTCACATCCTTAGGAACGATGAGAGGAATCTCGATTTCATTTGGTAAATTATCAACATCAATACCCTCAACACCATGTCCTAATACTTGAATCTTATCCTCTGTGCCTATCAATTCTACAAGAGAACTGCCAATTGTTTTCACGGCAGAAGTAATAATTTCTCCCCCTGGGACCAATCCAAACGTACTTTCCGAAACTCTAGAGATTAGCTTTTGAATAACTTTAGCTGCCTTTGTCGGTTTCGTTACTGATGTCACCTCCACTTCCACGTAAAATCGCCCATATGCGTTCCCTCTAAAGAATGTGGTCAAATACTCTTCGTTGTTAACCTTGTATTGGTCTTCAAACACATACTCTGGCCCATCCTCAAACTCCGCATCCCTGGTTGAAAGAGAGGGCGTGTTGGGTATGCCCGTATTATGAACTGTTATGAGCACCTTATTACTGCCTTTACTCAGTTCTTCATCGGATTCATCAATTTTTCCGTTCTCAACAAGTTTTCCTTTTTTTAAAAATAACTCTACTGTTTTCATGTTTTTGATTGGTTTTGTCTACTACAATATAAATGGCAAAATGGAAGATTTAACGACCAATAGATTACCATAGGATTAAATTTTAGGAGGAAAAGAAATTTATATGGAATGCATAAAATAATTACACTAAAGAGCTCGTTTGAACGGCTTATTGGCGGATTTTATACCAGTTCTTATACCATTTAGGCTATGTAAAGGCGTGTTAGTTTGCGTCAGTGTTTTTCTTACTCAAGGCAAAAAACGCGGTCCTAGCAGCGCTAGGATAAGACTTTTTAACGAAGAAGAAGGGAAAAATAGTAGTAAAATATACGCCGTTATAGAGTTTAAATGGTATTAAATAGACTTTATGGGTATGACTAATCTTTAGGAAGTTTTCAAACTAAAAATGGCTCACCCAACCGAGAAATACTCACTGGATGAACCATTAACCAACCAACCTTGACCTACGGCCAATATTATCGAACCATTAGCTTGTGATGCTTTTGGTTTTGTTTGCTTTCAATAACCACTGGATAAATACCCGGAGCAAGCTGCTGATCAAATGTGATTTCTACCGATCTAATCTTCGACTCAACCACCTGCTCTACTATTAAAGTACCTTCCAAACTGTACACTTTCACGACAACTTCCTCATTAGGTAGCGCTCCTCTCCTCCAAACACGATGTTTGTAGATCGACCGCTTCCAGGATTTGGATAAAGCCTAGTGTCACTGAGATTGGTCCCAGCATGTGCACTTACAACAATTACTTTGGTATACAAATCGACTCCGGTAGTGCTCAACTGCTTGAGCTTATAATAGATTTTACCAGAATTATTTATTCTATCGAAGTATTGATACGTAAGGGCATTAACAGAGGTTACTTGATCTATCACTTCATAAGTTTTTCCATCAAAAGATCTCTCAATGGTATATGCTCAAACTGAAAGTCTGAGGAGTTCGTCCAGTTGAGTTCCACCACTCCAGAAGTATGGTACAGACCTCTCAAGTTTGAATTTCCCAATTGCTGTCCACCGCTAATAAACTCATTGACAACACGATATTCCAAGACTACTGGTAAAGCACTGTAGTTACCATAAACATCCGTGACACTATCCACAGTGATGAGAATTTTCTCCATATCGAAATTTGTAAACAAGAATCTCGAAAAGGAAATGATAGATTTATCTCCATTTACGACCAGATCAAAGTAGCTCGTATCTACTAGTACCGGGTTCGCTCCTTCTAATACTTGATAAATGCCTACCGTATTTCGATTAAAAGAATGAGATGCTAACTGCTCAGACCAACTCAGCTCTAGTCGTGAATCTATGTATAAAGCTGTATCCTCCACAGAAGACCCTAAGTAAACTGGACTTGAAATATCCACGTGTACACCTAGGTTTCCTGAGCTATTCGAATAACCATCTGCATATGCGACAGCTCGTAGATCATAGTCTCCATTTACAACTTTGTTAAACTGGTTTGGAGCCCATGTCGGTGTCCAAGTTGGTATATCAAACGTCGATGAAGCTAGGTCTGAACGAAGTTCGTCGTCAGTTCTAACTGCAAACGTCGACCAACCTCCTGCTGGTGCTCGTCGCGCTTGCACCACGATACTATCCAGTTGTGCTATGGTAGAGTCCAGTTGAAAACCATTGATCACCAAATCAACAGTAGTTTGATTCGTGGTTAAAAACGGCCTAGCATCTTTTGCAGCAGTGTTGACCGGAGATGTAGGTTGCAAATTCCCCTGTAAGAAACCGTTTCTGTCGACAACACCAGATACTACGTTCGAAAGTGTATACCCCTTCGTACCGCACTCAGACTTGATACGAATATCGTAGTTACCATCAGGAATAGAAGATTGTCCTGTAATATCCCAAATAATTGGATACGTTGGCTCACGATAGATGCTCTTATACCTATTATGAAAATAAGCTAGCGTATCACGAGTAGCGGCCTCAAATGTATGCCACTCGTTAAACCCTTTTTGGCGATACTCGAATAATAGCGAGTCTAAATAACGCACCTCTGGATCTAACACATAGCCTTGTACTTTTAAATCTATTTTCTCATCCGTGTTTTGATCCCCTTTGTTGATTACCCATCCACTGCCGGGCTCACTTATTCGCACCTCACTACATGGTTTTTGGAAGAATGCAGAGAATGTGACCGTATCACCAGCAAAAGGTGATTGGGTACAATATGGCCTTACCAATACTTGCATATCTTCAAACTCATACTCGAAATCGGCATGAATTCGTTGGATAGTCAGCGGTACAACGACCGACTTACCCGCTTCAATCCAAACTGGTACTCCCTTGGTTGATCGAAGCTTTTCACCACAAATTTAGCACCTGCCTGACCGGTTCTAAACTCCGAATCAGTCCTGATAACTCCATTGCCAGCATAGAGATGTTTTCCATTGTAAATTCGTAGCCAAACGTTATCTGACATGTACCAGCCTCCGCCATGTGTTTCCCAATAGATACCTCCACCACCATTTACACGAAACCAGCTATTGGAGTAAATCTGAGTGCCCGTAATGTTTCCTGACGTGCTGATTCCTCCATAAGGATTGAGAACTCCGCCATTCGAAAGTTCCATTTTCCAAGCTTCATTGTACATCCACACCATTCTTCTATTAGCATTTGCGCCATCAAGCCAATACTTCCAAGTACCATTGTTATGCTTAAATTCCAATAAAGGATTACTACCTCCTCCATTTAGAACGGCATGACCATGTAGCCAGCTAATCTGCGCAATGGATTTTGAGCTGAAATGAATATGAAAGTTGTAATTATTAGACCCACTATAAACGCGTTAGGTCTTGAGATTTTTGATTTGTTGAATGTTGTTTCCATGTTTTTAAATTGGTATTTGTTTGTTGGTATAGATTATCTAGTGATTCCGATGTTGGTTTGTGATTTCGCGATTTGAGCACTTGACAACTTAGCTGTTTTCATAGCTGGCTTTAGCACCGATCCCCAAGCAGCGATAAAAAAGACAATGGATAATCCTGCAATGGCTACCCATACTACACTGTTTATTTTCCCTTTATTTACTTCCATCTCTATTGTGTTTAATTCAAAATCGCTGCCCAGACGGAGCGATCAGAGAAATGGTTGCCTCGAAAAAGAATATTTTTTCAATAAAAAATCAAATTACTAACAGTCAACAAATTACCAAGATTAGTCTTATCAAAAATTGAGTCTTAAGACCAGTGAAGCTGTAAACCCTATTTACAATCGATGTGTATAATAATCATGCCTAATGTATAGAAAGTTATATCAACAATGTTAGTTCTAAGAGCCACAAGAGCACCACAGAACACTTATTATGATGCGCAAAATCACTACTTCTAGCGATTGTCTAAAGTCCGTAATTGAGTCATCTTTGCATTGTTTAGAATCAATCTAAATAAATGAGCTACTGGAATGACAAACCAGTGCTTTCTTGATACAAAGTCCACCGGAGTCGCTCGCTCGAATGCGGCTTTGGGTGGCACAAGAACTAAATAACGAAAATATGGAATCAGCACAATCATTTGAAAACTGGCTACTTAACATTCATGACCATCTAGCTCATCGGTCCATAAGCAAAGAAGATTTACGGGAAGAGGTTCAAAAGACGCAATGCCCATACCTCATTGAGAGACTAAACGACGTGATAAAATCACTTGGGAAAAGGAAATAAAGAGATTATGTCTTGTCGTCCAAAGGTGCTTATCAGCGAAAAACACGTGAGTCTTGCGCAGTGTCTTACATGCCACCGCATTGGACTTCAATACCATCATACCATGATTGGTTTTAATGAAGACGAATTTATAGAATTCGCGAATGCTGTTGGTCAAATTAACTTCTCAGAACAATATGTTGAATTTCAAAATGGAGATATTCGCGTATTAATAGATAGCTGTCACACCGATATTCAATTTGCCTTTTTGAAACCAGAGTATGAAGAATTTAACGATTTTCTCCAGCAAGGTGTCATATTATTAGAAGCAAATAGGTTATTGAAAAAACAAGACAAAAATAAGACATAGGAGGGCTAAAACCAGAGTCTCAATGCGCTTTACAACTTAAATGAAAGCGTTAAATACCACACTCTACCCTGTGCCGGAATGATTCCTGGTCCTGGGTAAGCGGCAGCTCTTCTCGTAAAGTATGATTCATCAAACAAATTATTGATGCTCAATGAAGCTTGAATACGCTTACTAAAATCATAATTTGCGGTAAGGTCCGACACAAAATATGAAGGAATTACACCAAGAACTCCATCCGAAAGCTCTATTGGTCGAGTGGTGTTGGCCGCATCAGAAAACTGGGCACTGATATAGGTCGCTTGAAATCCCATTTTAAAACGGTCGTACCCATACGAAAGTCCAGATTTGATATTGTGAATAGGCAGTTCTTCGATTCTATTACCATTTTTCAAAGCGTCCGACTGATCATCATCAATTCCTCTATATTTTCCTTCGCTAATGGTAGCGTTAATAAAAAAGGACGCCTTCTGCTTTCCGGTCGCAATGCCCAAGGCCTTGAATATATTTACTTCTGCAAATACCTCCAGTCCATAAATGGATGCCGCTCCAATGTTGGTCCGTCTCCTCGTGGACTCGATACCGTTTTTCACAGGTATTCCTCCGATACGGTTATTATAATTGATGAGAAATACACTTGCCTCAAAATAAAATGGTTCATAATCCATTCTTCTTACACCTAAATCAAAGCTGTTACCGACCTCATCTACGATAGAACTATCAACCACAAAATTTGTGGTCTGAATTTGAATATCAGTGAAATTAATTGCTCTGTAGTTCATGGTTGCATTACCATAGAATTCGAGAATAGAGTTTATCTTTTTTGAAAATCCTAATCCTCCCATCACAATGTGGCGTGTATCACTTGTAGAAGTAGTATTCTCATCAACCTCGAAATCGCCGAAGCTATTTATTCTGTTCGTTTCTATGAATTCTCCTTCTGCGCCTGTTCTAATATACTCATAGCGAAAACCAGGTATAATACTGAATGAAGGAGTAATTCTAAAAATATGCTCCGCAAAAAAGGCTAAATTAAGATTTGGGAATTCATATTCCGACTTACGACGATCAAGAAAGGTGGTGTCTATTTTAGTAAAATTTGCATCTGCTCCATCTGTACCAAACCCCTGAAAAAAGTTCGTATTTCCTTTATAGACCCTGCTACCCAACAATAGTGTGTTTTCTTGGCCAAGGAATGGGTAATTGATGGATAACCGTGTTTCATTACCAATATTTTTAAAACGACCATCTATCAAATCTCGGTTGGTCAACGGGTCTGCCTCATTTGGCGGTGCCAGTACCCCTAAGGACGTTCTTCGCGCAATTAGTCCGAAAGAACGATTATAGAGTGTTACCTGATCATTAATCTCATACTCCCAAAGTAATCCCATTAAGTTCCAATCCACAGAGAACCAATTACGGTCACGGTTTGAAGATCGTGGATCACGCTGAAAATCCATGTCCGTCAGTCCTCCCGCTTGTCTGGACACATAACCCATATGAGTGTAATCGAATTTCACACTCAGTTTTTTATTAAAATCGTATTTGAGTGAGGCAAATGCTCCTGTCAAATCAAACTCAGAGTTTTTTCTCCAGCCGTCACCTGTTTTTCGCTGTACGTAAGCATAATAGTTCAGCTTCTTGACTTGCCCCCCAACACTATTAAATGAGTTCACGAAATGGTTAGCGCCGTATGAGTTTTCCGTGGTAAACTCAAACGGTTTATCAGGGTTTCCTTCTTTCATTTTGAAGTTCACCATTCCGCCGAACTGTGTTCCAAACTGAAGTGCTCCCGATCCACGTACCACTTCTACTTGCTTTACCGCTTGTAAGGGCGGAGAATAGTAGCTCTCCGGATAACCAAGGGCATCTGCACTAATGTCATATCCGTTTTGTCGCGTGTTGAAGTTAGAGGTACGTCGTGGACTTAGCCCTCTCCCACCGATATCTAATTGGATACCCGCATTATCACTTTCCCAGATTGTTAAACTCGGTATTTTACCATAAGCCTGTCGAGCGTTGTTGGTCGCTTTATTGCCTAAAATTTTGGAGATATTAATAACTTCTGTCTTTTTCCCTTCGTAAAGCCCACCGTCTTGTACAGCCTTGAGCTGTTTAATCCCAAATGGATCGACCTCAGACTCTACTATTACCTCTCGTAAGCTTTGAACGTTCTCATTCATAGAGAACTCCAACCGTTTATTTCCGCTTACTTCAAGTTTCTTTTCAAAATTCTCATAACTAAGGCTTTGCGTGACTACCGTATACGTTCCAGAACCTGAAAGCTTGAAGTTCACAATACCTTTTGAGTCACTAATTTCTATGGTACTTTCCTCCACTACCACAACAGGTATTCCTTCTAACGGCTGATTACCTGCATCCGATAACTGTATCGTTAGCTGATAAGATTCAGCTTTAACAGTCGATATGGCAAATAGAAAAAAAGGAAGTAAGGTGAGTCGTCTAGCCATTAGAAAAAGAAATTATCCAATCCGGTCGCTGATAAGGTGAGTCCAAAGTGCAAACGTCGATGGAATCATTTAAAAATACTTGACTTCTACGACCATTAAGAGAGAGTCTGCTTTTTACGTATATCTGAGGACGATATCCTCTGTTAGTTTCAAATTCCTGTCCCAGATGCTGGGCAAATTGCCAAATCATATCTGGCTGAGTCGATAATTGTTGCCGTTGGAAAGCGGTAAGATAAGCGTCTAGGTTCACTTCCTTTTGTAGGTCAGTAACCGGGTCCTTCATCACAAAAACTGTATGTCCGCTTTTTTCCATCAACATTACCCTCCAAGAGAAGCGATATCCTTGCTCATGCCAGAATAAATTTCCTCCGAAGCGCAAATATCGCATGGGAAGAAATAACTGAATGCCTACATAAGCCACTAAAAAACCGATAGTTGTGATTTTTTTCCAATCGTTCAAAAAAACCTCTTCAGATTGCAAAATTGGAGATGAAACAAGGGAGGTTTTAGCAGGTGTTTTCCTGATTTTACCCCATACTTCATGAATAGGATCAAGTATTCTTTGATGCCATTCACTCGAAAAGAACATGAGAGTAGAGAAAATCATGATCGCTGGAAACATTCCGATACGTGGAAATAGTATTCCCGTAAGCACATGAAAAACTATAACCGCTACGTATGCTAAAGGTCTCGACTTACGCCACCACAAGAAAGCCCATATACTCAAGTCATAAATACAGCCCGCCCAACTAAACAAAAAGGCTGTAGTTTTAAGATGCATAAAACTACCTAAAATAGGTAGTTGATACTTACCTGGAAACCAAGTGGAAAGTGGTTCTGCTAGTAAAAGCCAATCGGGATTGACTTTTGCCAAACCAGCGAAAAAATAAACAATGGACAGTTGAACTCGAAATATCCCTATTTGCCAGCTTGGGCACCAATTTCTTTTGGACGAAGGGAACAGTAAGGTATCTACTGAAAAGTAGCGGTTTGCTGAAGTGAATACCAATAAAAAGGATAACAGACATACAAGATAGTAGTGATTGAGGTAGTAGGTTTTATCCAATAGCTCCACATACGTAAATAGTAGACAAAAAAGGAAGGAACTAATCCGAAATAGAAAACCTATGGTGATAAAAAAAGCACAAAACCCTAGAATCACAAATACCCAAATGACATCCGTTCCAAACACTGGCAACCATTCAAAAAAAGTAAAGTGATAAGTAGGCTCGATATAAAGTTCACTAATCCAGCCTTTATACGCATATCTCAGGATCGTATACAGCATCAACAGGCCAAATATGATCCTAAAAACAACCAGTGGAGCAATCGATACTGGCTTTAATAAAAACTGTGTAAACCGCTTCACTTCCATTATATCAGATCTACTCTGAATCGAGAACTCTACTCATCAGTCTCCGTCATTAGCACCATCAGCGTCCTGTACATTAAGCACTGGAAACATATCCGCTTTGTATAACGTGATGACTAACTGTACATTGGTATAAAGGTCCTCATCACCTGTAACCGCACTTCTGGCATTGATACTATTAAAAACAGCATTAAATTGAGCCTTGATGTCCGTATTTACAGAAGCTTTATCCCTCGCTGTTAGTAAATCATCATATCCCTGTCCATCGACACCGGCAGCAGACTTCCCTAAGTAAATACGTTGCATTTCTTGCACGGCGGCTTTCAATAAATCAAGTGAAAACGACTCGTTTCCGTCTTTTTGTGTTTTATAAAATGCTTCAATTTTTGTGGCATCAGGGTTGATAGGTGAATCATTGGGACCGAGCTTTCCAATTGGGATACCCACCTTATCCTCACGAATACGATTCTCGTAGTACACCAGACTCTCATTTAGCTGAACGCTGATTGAACTTCCTAAGCTTGTCCCTCCGTTATTAATGAAATTATCCCTCAAGTCTCCTTTCCAGTTGGTCATAATCACCGCAGACCTGTCAAGCATGTGCCCTACCAGTGTATCTAAGAATGCTCCTCTTTTCGGATTTCCATTGAAATAAGCAACCGCATCTGCATTACCATAGAGCATAAAGTCTATTACCGGAAACCCATTTGCTCTTCGCTGCGCCATCGTGTTAAAAGCGTAAGACTCGCTTTCAATAAGACTCTTTAATAACACTGTATCTACTGGATAGAGGTTTGTGGTCTCGACCAAGGCTTGGTTTGCCGTGGCATAGTAGTTATGCACAGCTGCTCTTTGATATGCCAAATAAGCCTCTTCGTACTTTGACTGTAGATCCTGATAACCCATATTATCTGGAGACTGTATAAACACTTTAGCCGCACTTTGCAGTGCGGCTAGGGAGGTATTATAATTTTCAAAAACGGGAATGATAAGGTTATCTACCTGATTGGTGAGCAACTCCTTAAAATCGGATGACTGACCTCCACTGACGTTGTTTTGTGAGTCTTGAATGCTGTCTCCACACGACGCTAGTAGCCCAACAGTGAATATCGTGGCTACAATGCCTAATATCAATAATGAATTCGTTCTCAAAGCTTACTTATTTGATATATTTTAAAAAGGTACATTTTCAAATCCTGGGTATGAAGCTGCCAATTTAGCTTTCGCCGCTTCTAACTCTGCGTCACCCACAGCCCAAAGATCTACGTTATAAACACCATTAAGAGAAGCATCGGTCGCTGACCACCCTAATTCCTTCAATACATCATGCACTTGAGAAGATGTGATTAGACCTTCTGAGTTAAAGGAAAGTGAATAAATGAATGCCAAGGCTTCTGAAAGGTGGTGCAGCTTATCTTCTTGTGTTACATCCGAGATGGCCGAATTCAAATAATGAAATCCAGCTGCCGCAATACCTGCCTCAACGTACAATTTGATATCTTTTACTGCAGCACTAAAAACCTCTTCATCAACATTAACATCATTTGGTCCAAAGCCTTCTCCATCAGTGAGTGCAGCTCGTCCAACGATAAACGCTTTCATCGCTTTTTCAGCCAAATTCACACCAAAGGCTGCCTCGGTCTCATCACTGAAATCGAACGTATAATTGGCCAAGAACTGACCATCACCATTTGATGTATTGTCAGCATTAGGGTATGTGGCTGGATTCGCCCCAAAGTATCCGAAAGCCTCGTCGAATTTATGCTGACGACTAGTACCTTGACTTGCATAATCAGTCCCGGCAGATGACTCATCATTTTTACCTTCAGCACCAGATTGAGACGGTCTTAAGTAATCATCCACCATTTGATCATAGAAAATAGCACCGTATAGACCTTTCTCTAAAAGCTGGATATACTCTAATCCTTTATCACTCACATGTCTCTTCTTACTACCTGTGCTAATCATACCCGCTGTTCCACTAGAGGCGGTTATTGTGTAGTTTGCTTGACTTGACTTAGTAAGTCGGTCAGCCATTTCGCCGAAGGCGTCGGCTATAGACTGATCTACAACACCAAGATCTCCATCATAATTTAGCTCGTCTATTTTAGTTCTCAGATTTGAACTACCCTGTGCGGCTGGGCTAGCAAACTTATTCTCACCTTCGTTTACCAAAGCGGCTTTTAAGTCCCAGAAAATAGGTTCGTTTCGTGAAGAATCAACAATTTCTTTTAGTTGAGCCAGTCTTCTAACTTGTCCATTGTACGCTGCAGGAGCAAATGTTCCTGTAATGTCATACGTAGAAGGCACTGGAAAACTTGGAGTGCCTAACTTATCCAATTCACTTGCTAAAAAATTCTCATCTGCTGGTGTTGGTTGTGCGGTATCATCATCGCCATCACAGCCAACAAAGGTTAATGTTGAAGCGATAAGCGCTAGCATGAATGCGGTTTTAACTGATCTAATTAGCATTTCTTTAGTGTTTCAATTTCTTGGCACAAATATAGATTCAGTCTAAATAAAAACAACAACCTTGAGATTGATGGATCAGAATTAACCTAAAAATCACTAGTAGTAGTGATTCTGTTCGGAGTAACAGAATGGTGAGGAAAGATGTTTGGATTTTATTTGAAAGTACATCATGAATTTCAAAGCGTTTAGTTTATGTCTTTTTTTACCGCATCGAAAATATGAAGTTTGCCACATAGCTAAATACCAATAGATCATTAGGCACTCTATTCGACTGCAACGGACAAACCAACGAACAACATTCTCTTGAAAAGAGAAAAGTCATCTTTATATAGGTGTGATTGATATTTTAATTTTACGAAATTTTAAAAAATGCTGTACTAACTTTGAGTTTAGAACTAATGATTATGATGAGAACTATTATACATACCCTATCTATAACACTTGCTGTCCTAACTCTTTTTAGCTGCTCTAATGACGATGAGGGAATCAGCCTAAAAGACTCCTATAAATCTTACAAGATGGAAGTAGCCGAACTTAGAGCCTTTACCAAACATGGTGAAATACATGATGAATTAACAAAACAAAAGATTGTGGACCGATACAAAACGGTGAATTCAAGCCTAAAGTGGGATTTTTATAGCGCTCCGCATACGTTTCTCGAAGAGGATTATACTATAGTAGACTCAGCAGCCATTACACTACTAAATGATGGCGGTCGTATCAAAGTGAATGCATTTGGTTTCACAGATGAATTTAGTGTTCGAGTTGAAAGTAATAACTTAATTCGATTAGTGGGATTGGATACAGCCCTCATTTTGACTAGTCGTGATTCTTTTTGGAGTCATTTATTTTATATAAAACCACTTTTTGAAGAAAGAAGCGAACTACCAGGATCTACGGGTTTCTATTCCTATAGCAGAACCATACCTGAAAGATATTTCATCAAGTCAGGTGATGAACTCAAGGAACCATTTCTCAACGCTTTTCTATTTAATGGGCGAAACTTGACCACAAACTTATCGGACACATTCTTGGACAGATGGACTCCAGGCTCGAGCAATGGAAACTCTCGTGGTTACGCTACAAGTATATCAGACATTAATAATCAGATCAATGAAGAGGCGTACAAGATGCTATCTGATGTAGACACACTACTCGTTCAGCAAAATTGGAGGCTCTACAAATAACTTCTTGCTACTTTCCATTCCATGACACCATTGTATAGCATAAATTCAACTACTACTTGCAAAAATATCAGTAGGACAAATGTTATTTAAGTATAATATTTGACATTCAATGAATACCTAAAATCGGTAGCTATACCGATGTAAAACATTTTTGATTTAATAACCAATCTAAAACTTAATGTTATGAAAAAAGTATTGTTACGATACTTTGAGGTATTTATTGTGTCCTTTTTTATATATGCTGCACAAAGTAGTGCAGAAGCGTTTGCCAATAGTAACCTCATCCCATCCGAATACCGCTATCTCAAGCTGATCGTCGAGGGGACGGTGGGAAAGGAGGTTCGTATATCCGAGATATCCTTTAAATCAGCAGGACAAATATTTCCAGAGATTCCCGTTAGTTCGGAGACCCAAACACTTGTGCGAACAGCCGATAACCAAGTTACTGATTGGAAAGCGTTCGATGGTACCACAGGTACAGGCGCTTGGAAGGTGGAGTATAACTTCCCTTCTTCGATTAGAATTGATATAGGAGAGCGAATCATTCCGGCAGCGCTAATTCTAAAAGTCACAGGAGATAATAGAGGACCATCATCCTTTAAAGTGATGGGATCAAACGACGATATACACTGGGCGTTAGTTCATGAAGAAAGTGGACTCACGAAAAGCAACTACACGGGAAAAGTAGGCCGTTTTGAGCTTGACAACCTTGTACCCCATGCCGAAGCAGACTTTCAGCGTCCATTACCTCCGCAAAATATCATTGTTGAACCGTACGACCGAGGGTCAGTGAAGATTAGCTGGGATGAAGCTTCCGACAACGTGGGTGTAGTGGCGTATGACATCTATCAATCCTATAACTATGCTGCCACTGTTTCAGGGACGTCATATATTTTCCAAGGTTTGAATTGTAAGTTTGTCAATGGGTTTCGCATCGTTGCTAAAGATGCTGGTAACAATGCTTCCAGATGGTCAGAGTTAGCAACTGGATATACGCTACCTTGTGGAACGGATGACTTGGAGCCGCCAACTAGACCGATCGGAATCAAAGTGAACCATCGTGGTCCCACTTCCATCAGTTTCTCATGGCTACCTTCCACAGACAATGTTGGAGTGGAGCAATATGTCATTCGACGAAGGCTAGGAGGTGAGACCTTTGGTATTACCACAGACACCAGTATTCACATCGAAGGCCTTAACTGTCTAAGGAATAATTCATTTGAGATACATGCCGAAGACAAAGCTGGAAATCGTTCTACAAGTCAGAAACAGATCTCATTAAGTCGAGCGATTGATCGACCATGTCCACCCGAACAAAGATGGTATAGGTATTGGAGAGTCGACATAGAAAAAGCTGTGGACAAGGAGGTCCGAATAAATGAAATAAACCTGCGAACCTATGACTATAAAATATCAGATTTTAGTGAAGAAAACACTCCTAAAGATCCAATTTTAGAAGAAGAAAAAGATCGAGTATTGAGCAGTTTTGATCAAAAAAATGCTTGGTTGGCTTTTGATGGCAAAACGAATACAGGCACCTGGAAAATTGAAGACAATACACCTTCGTCCATCATAATCGATTTAGAAGCTGAAAACGCGGTGTTTCCAGAAGGGGTCATTATCCATGTACCCAGTAGAAAATATGCACCTGCAGCGTTTAGTTTGTGGGGATCAAATGATTTAAAAGATTGGCGCTACTCTGTCGGAGTTGATGATTTAAAGGCGTCAGACTTTCAAAACAACAAATACTTCCTAAAAAAGGATTTTACCCCTCCTTACCGGTTGAGTGATGAGAGTCATAGTGACACCAATAGCATAGCTAAAGCAAAGGATATTAGAACTTTTCCAAACCCATGTAACTCCTCCAACTGTCATCTAACTGTAGATTTTTCAGGAGAAAATTGGACCAGCAGTCGCTATAGGATATTATCAATGGAAGGGAAGCTCATGAAGCGAGGGAGACTAGACCATACCCAACAATTGAACTTGTCGAAATTTGGTAAAGGATTGTATATCATAACTTTTGACAACGGCACACATCAATTGACGAAAAAGATTTCAGTACAATAATCCATAAACTCAATACTATCAGGGATCGATAGTGATCGGTCCCTTTTTATCAGGTACTGAATCAATACGTCGTTCAAACCTGCTCTTGCCTATCGACCTAAATAGATTTTAAGATAAAAACCTGATTAACAAGTAATTCGGCGTTTTTTCCTATATATGAATTAATAATCTAAAACTTAATATG
>CAYMST010000098.1:0-16075 GCA_964393115.1 uncultured Roseivirgaceae bacterium
CTTACAGTTGGAGTCTATTCACTACGAAGGTAGATTGCGATACAGTATTGATATTTCATCTGATACATTGGATAAGAAAATTCCTCCTATGGTCATCCAGTTGCTGGTTGAAAATGCGGTGAAACACGGAATTGCTAGTCTGAAAGAAGGTGGTGAAATCGTGATTAAGACCTTTCTGAAAAATAATCAAGTAACTATTCTTGTTAAGAATACTGGTCGACTCGTGAAGAAAATAGGAGGAGTTGGGATCAAGAATGCATTGGAAAGGATTCGGATTCTTTTTGATACAAATCCTTCTTTTAGTTTGAGTGAAGTAGATGACTGTGTCTTAGCAGAACTCAAAATTCCTGCTCGTATATGAATGTGTTGATAATTGACGATACCAGACTGGCGCGGAAAGAACTTCGACACCTGTTGACCCAACATGAGGATATTGTAATTTTGGACGAGGCGGAGAACGCCGAAGAAGCACTACCGTTAATTGAGCAGCATAACCCTGATTTAATCTTTTTAGATATTCAAATGCCTGGCAAGAATGGTTTTGAACTTTTAGAGGAGTTATTGGAAGCTCCTGAAGTGATTTTTACAACTGCCTACAACGAATATGCGGTAAAGGCCTTTGAACATAATGCACTTGACTATTTACAAAAACCGATTGCTGACGAGCGATTAGCACTTGCCTTGGATAAAGTTAGGGCTAAACTTACCCCAAAGCGCAACGAGGGAAAAGAACTGCTTTCAGAAAATAGTCGGGTATTTGTGAAGAGTGGTGAGCGGTGTTGGTTTGTTTCTTTACAAGAAATAAGCCTGTTCGAAGTGTATGGTAGCTACACTCAGATATACTTTCATGGTGAAAAGCCGATGATACCAAGAACGCTAAACTATCTGGAAACACGGTTAGACGCGCGCATTTTTTTCAGAGCCAACAGACAGCAAATCATCAATACCAAATGGATAAGTCGTATTGAGCCATGGTTTAGTGGTACAATCAGAATTTATCTCCAGGATGGAACAGAAGTAGAGGTCTCAAGACGTCAAACAGCAAAGTTTAAAGAGCTGATGAGTTTTTGAGCGTAAATTATGTTTGTAAAACAAGGTATACTACTCTTTACCAATCCTTGGCATAAGCACTCATTCTATTCATGTCAACTGATGTGGAAAATATGAATTTCATACCGAACTGTTACGAATCGCAAATTTGACCAATCCCACAACGTTTTTAGATCTCGATTTGGCTAGTAGGTTTTTCCAATGCGTCTGTACCGTGTTTTTACTAATAAACAGTTTCTCCGATATCTCTGAGGCAGTATATTCCTCAACAATTAACCTAAGGATATCCTTTTCTCTTTTACTAATGGTGTCATGGCTTTCGGATACCGAAGCGTAACTGGAGTTATCCTTGACTTTGAAATAACGGGATCCATCTGTGAGTGAGTCTATAGCCTCGAATAATTCGCGGATACTTGCTTCTTTATTCAAGCAACCATCGATATGTCTGATGAACATGTTTTTAGAAAGCACCGTTTGTAGGTTTGTTTCAAGGGCTAAAATTTTAATTCTTGGAAACTTAGTTTTTATCGCTTCTACAAGCTCAATTTTGGTGTTTGTAGATTCCCTAGAATTAATGATCATGATGTCGATATCATATGTGCCAATCAACTTAATGGCTTCTCTTTTATCTGTTGCTTTGAGGATATGTTGAATAGTAGCGTCTTCTGAAAGGATTTTAAATAACCCTTCGTGGAAAAGGTTATGGTCAGAAAATATGATAAGGTTAATCTTTCTGCTAAACATCTTATGGATATACCTAATTAATAGTTGATTTTATAGCTCCTTTATGCACAGATTATGATATGTAATCTTCATAATACCATAAATGGCATAAGAATATTCGCACTCATGAATCTCAAGTATTAAGGTTCTACCAATAGTCAATAAATAATGAAAAGGTTACCCTGTAAGTGTTTATACGATTTTATCTAAGACGGCATACGTTTACCTTCGATGTGTATTGATGGAAATGATATTGAGCGATATGAAATGGCTCCGATAAATACCACAGCTCCTCTGTGAGACGGAACTGTGGTTACCGTGCCTAAGTGCTGATGTCTGGTTAGACTGCGACTTTTAACGTGTTATTTCGGTTCTTTTGGAAATACTTGGTGGCCATGATAGCCGCACAATTGATGATGTCCAGGTTGCCAGCATAGGTCGGCAACCAATCTCCTTGACCTCTAATGCTTATGGTTATCTCTAAATACCCATTGGAATATGAAGGAGTACCAATAATATGGTATCCAGGTACGTAAGTCCTAATTTCCTGAAGACGCTTGGCAAGAGGTACAAAAATTTTGGCAATATCCTGATCACCAGTCTTAACCTTAATACTCGTTAGCATATCCGGTTTCCATTGCCCTGATTCTGTTCTTAAATCGATGGTAACATCTTTTATTCCTGTATAATGGGTAATTGCTTGGGCGGTAGTACTATAGTATTGATCGATGTTGTCCAGTGTTCCTTGTCCGACAGAATCTCTCGATAGAAAAGACGCTACACTCGCCTGCTCGATAGTTAAGTGTTTGGAGAGTACGTCTAAAATGGGAATTGAAGCCTGCCCACCGCAAGTAACCATATTAATGTTATCCGAAGTAGCGATTACATCTTGATCAATTGAAGGGACACAAAAAGGCCCAACTTTGGCAGGAGTTAGGTCTATAGCCTTAATACTTAGCGATTCAAATATCTTGGCGTGAATCAAGTGGTACTTTGCTGAAGTGGCATCAAACACTAGATCACAGATATCAGGAGATTCAATAAAGGCATGTATACTCTGGTCAGAGGTATTAATGCCTAGGGATCTGGCTTTTTTCATACCTAACGAATTTGAGTTCCTGCCAGCAAATAAAGTACACTGCAGGTGTTCGGCTCTCATTATTTTCAATAATAGGTCAGTGCCGATGTTTCCTGTGCCGATAATTCCGACGTTTAGTTTGGGTTGATGCATTTTGATTTTCATTTTTAGTTATCAGAAGATGTTGAGGATATGGGTAATGGTTGGACACTTAACACATTACCTGAGGCAAAGCTATTTGGTCGGTAAACCAAGCACATCACCATATATGGTGATTTACAGTAGTACCAGATAATTTATCCAGTAGTTGATCAAAACGATTTGAGACCATTTTAAACAATCCCTCCCCTTGATAGCTACTTATACCCTAATGGCCGAAAATTGAGCAAAAGTCGAAACGCTTTAAAAATCGAAAAAGAAAATTATATTTGTTGGGCATCACTAAAAAAATGATGCATAATAAATTGCCAAGAGGATTAAGCGAAAAGACTCAAAGTAGCTAGAGTTGATAGGTTATTTCATAAACGTCAACGATAACTATTAAAAATTACACACTTTGAGCTGGCTGTGCCATACTAATCATTATGTCATTTAAGAAATTATCAATACTCATACCTGTCTATAACGAGGAGGATTCAGTTCTGGAAATACTAGATGCCGTAGATCAAGTAGAGCTCGTAAATGGTATAACGAAGGAACTGATCATCGTAAATGACTGCTCCACTGATCATACATCAGATCGCGTTAGAACCTACATGGAAGAGCATCCCAATCTTGATATTCATTTTTTCGAACACGAAAAGAATATGGGAAAAGGAGCAGCACTGCATACTGCGATAGATAAGGCATCGGGTGAGTATTGCGTGGTACAGGATGCTGACTTAGAATATGATCCTGAGGAGTATAACAAACTCATTTTTCCAGTGCTAAAAGCTGGGGCTGATGTAGTATATGGATCAAGGTTTATTGGGCAAAACCCTCACAGGATTTTGTTCTTTTGGCATACGCTCGGAAATAAGTTTCTCACATTTCTTTGTAATGCCTTTACCAATCTAAACCTAACAGATATGGAGACGTGTTACAAGCTAATTCGGACCGAGCCTCTGAAAAAGCTAACCCTAAAAGAGAAGCGATTTGGGTTTGAGGTAGAGGTAACCGCGAAGCTTTCTCGAATACCAGAAATAGTGATATATGAAGTTGGTATTTCTTATTATGGAAGAACCTATGCTGAGGGGAAGAAGATAAACTGGAAGGATGGGGTTAGAGCCATTTATTGTATTTTTAAGTACGGTATTTAACGCCTAGAAAGATCTCCCTCATTGGATTTTTGGTTTTTAAGACTAAAAGCGAAGGTCGAAAATCACATGCTTCTAGGTGGGGTTTGGGTGTTTAGTTCGTATTTTTAGTATCAACTGGTAGTGTCGTTTGTAACCAGTCTAATAGTAGACGGGATAGAGGGTTTACGACAATTACGGCAATTAGAAGTGGGAACAAACCAAAAATCCCACGCTTATATCCAGCTGTGATATAAAGGTTTAATCCACTCAACTCTCCAGTAGCCAAGAAATAATAGAAAGAAGCATAAATAAACCAAGCCGCAACTGTATAAAAAAACAAGGGATAAACACTTCTGTTGAAAAATGGCTTTTTTATAAAAAACAAGACAATACACAACGCGCCTACTCCAATAAATGTATAAACAAGGATGCCGTAATAATTTGGAGAAAGAGTCACCTGTTTCACAAGGTCCCATAGGTGATCCCACTTACCCTCTGTTTGCGACAAACTAATTTTTTGACGCCATCTATTAGCCTCCAGATAGTATTTGATGTAAGAGTTCCAAAGGAGATAAATAGATATGGATGGTAAACTGATCAGTGCTGTTTTGACGATGTTACTCGAAGAAAACAATGGAGTGTTGTCTTTACTTCTAAATAATTTGATCAGTAAGAAAACCCCAATGACCAGATTATAGATGATCATTTCTGATCGAGCCCATGCACCCAGACCTAGAAAGAGAGCGGAAAGCCAGAAATATCGTGATTCATCCGTTCGGTACCAGATGAAGAAGGATAGTATGGCTGTACAGGTATAGAATGCCATGGGGACATTAGTCATGTGCATAGCTGATTGAGCCATAAACTCAGGTATGGTTGTCAAAAGAAAGACTCCTAACGCAGCACTTAAATTATTACCATCAGATAACTTCCTTAACAACGCAAAAAGCGTAATTGACAAAGATATTAGAAAAAGAGGTTGTACGATCTTTGAGAGCTCAAACCCTGAGATATAAAAGTAGCTCATGCTCAGTGGAAGCAGCGGAGTATATAGTGATCGAACTGTAATAAACTTGGGCTGTTCTAAGAAGAGTGAGCTTCTGAAATGTCCTTCGCTGGCAGTCGCTTTGGCTATAAAATCATAGCCGTCGACACTATCTGGATGAAAAACAGGCCAGAATAACGCCTTTGTACTGATCCCGTAGATCATGTAACCAGCCATTCCCAATAAAACCCAAAAAGCAGCATTGTTATTTAGAAATATATTCGAGTCAACGCTGACATTACTGCCAAGTTGGTGATACCTTTTTTTTATTAAATTGTAAACGGTACTCGCAACAACCAAAAAACCAGCACAGGCATAAACGGAAAACACATTTAGAGAAACTTGAAATAAGAAATCTATTAAGAACATCACCACGGTTAGTAGCGAAATCCCTAAAACAGCACTAATCCCTATGATTTCCAGAATGTTAAACTTAGGTGATACCAATAATAGAATATTGAATCCCAACAGGAATATGATAAGTATTGATATGATCTCCATGTGCTAAGAACTCTACTTTTAGTCGGATGATTATAATTTAATTATAGTAAACTCTGGTGATTTGGCCGGGTCTACTTTATAGGGAAGTAAATCGTATCCTTTTCTATTGATAATAGCCAAATGGGTAAATACTCCTTCTTTATACAAAGAATCGAAGGCAGGGTTATGGGCAGAGATAGCTCTTCTCGGGTATAAGTAGTAGGATTTCCATCTATCGTTTGCCATTTCCACCCGGATACCTTTTAAGCCTTTGTAGTCGTCATACTTCGGGAATAGTATGTAGGCAGAGTCAGGAGTGTTTTTTTTGACGTAGTTTAGGTATTTTAACTGAAACCCTGACTTGGCTTCCAATCTTTGGTCAACAGTCAATTCTTTGTTTTTTTCAATGACTTCAAGGTTACTCTTCACTAAACGATAGATCCAAGAAATACCAGGATTGTCTTGCATGACATTATAGAGGAGTAAGACTAGAACTAGAGCAATCGCCGACTTTAGAAAGTACTGTCTTTTCGGTGGTTTGGCTTCAACTTTTTTTTCAGCGGCCTTTTTTTTCTTTGGTTTGCCCATAGATCCGTGTTCAATACAAATTGGTTCAAACTTAATAAAAATAAGTCGACCGGAATCAGGCAAATATGTTTTTAGAACTTTAGTACGTGTTTTACGATTAGCACGTATTCCCTTGCACTTAGTGGTAGACTAGATGTTTAAGGTTTTGTCCTATCTAAATTGCCCCATTCATTAGTCTTGAGCTTATCGATCCAGTGGAAGCTAATAAAATGCGATGGATGCGCCCTGGGTTGTTTTTTAGCAATAGTAAATAGCTAGTAATTGTATTATGGTCATCAGTTTGGGGAAAAGGAAACGCCTTGACATTTTGAAGAATAATAAGGTTAGATGAACTGAACATTCATACACCCATTTACTAACTTATGGCATGTTGAAAAACGCAAAAAAAGGGTTAATGGATTGAAATAGCAGGATTTCATCAATGGATTTCTTAGCAATGTGCAAGGTTTTTTAGAGTAAGGCACCAATATCCTTGCACTCCGAAAATATCAAAATTGATGTTTTCAAGGCTAGCCGGGAGCACCGCAACTACTGCCCAATCCCGTTGGGGATCCGATTCAGCTTGAGGTATAAGCATACATCTACGCTTCAGTTGATTGTATTTGCAGCACTTCCAACTTTTTCAGCAGGCCCTAACTTAAAAATAGAATTTTGGTTAATGCTTACCAATAAGGTTGAGACATAACGCCTGCTAACTTTTACTTGATTATGACCTTCTCTTTCATCATTTTATTTCCTTGTTGTACAATGACGAAATAAATTCCTGGAGGCATACTGATGCTAGGATCGATTTTTTTGTCGAAGCTCGCAGCCCCATCATTTATGATATTTTGATAATAAAATCCTCCTTTCAGGTCCATGATTCTAATGGATATTGGTTTGCTGTCGCTATCTGTTGAAAGTCTAATATTCAAATTGTCATTTGACGTAGGATTGGGATAGACGGTAACAGCTAGCGGACTTTGTTTTGGGTTTATTTGTAATCGAATTATTCTAAATACCTCTTCTGACCCATCGAAGTCCACTTGCTTCAATTGGTAGAAGTTATTTCCCAACGAAGGGTTTCTGTGAACCAAGCTATATGTCTTTGCATGACTTATTGTGCCACTTCCCATTATAGTACCGATGGACCGAAATGTTTTTCCATCTACAGAGTGGTATACCTCGAAGAAATCGTTATTTAATTCGCTTAACGTCGTCCAGGACAACACTACTTGTTTATTTTTTTCTACTGCCGTAAATGCTGATAGTTCGATAGGGAGAGCTACTTCTGGGGCTCTTCCTAACGCAAACTGTCGTGTGCTGAAAAATACTGAGTTTTCAGAAGTGACAGTACCGCTAATAGCGTCGCCACTGATTGTTCCTCCTTGATTTTCCCATCTATTGTCCGCAACGTCTCCATCGCGTGAACCCTCATCATCCCACCATACTAAACGGATTTCATCAGTACCCGTGAATGAGTTATGAGCACCATAGGAGGCACGAATTTGTGCTTGGTTCGAACCAACGCTTGCGATCTGCCATCTATCTGTAGGCCTAACGTTGGTCAGTGCATTTAGTCCAGACCCAGGGTCAGTATCATCGAACGATGTGCTGGGATAAGCAGCGTCGATACTCGTAAAGTACTCTGCAGTCCAATCATCTCCGCCGACCATTACATTCACTACAGATATGGGAGCATATCGGGCTGTTTTGCCTACCGGAAACTGATATGTAGCCGCAACAGAGATGTTCTGTTTAGAAATAGGCCCCGTTATATAGCTTGCGGAAGATGCGTTTGTCCAGTCGCCTGTTGATGTTAGTGTCAGCGTTTCACTAGATGTGGTAGTGACCAAGCCGTCTGTTAGCGTCAACATGCCATTGACTTCTACGTCCCCGCTGTTTATCGTGATGCCGCTACCGGAGTTATTGATCGTCAGGTCGTCAAAACCTGCTGTACCCGTGAATGCGCCGTCCAATAACTGTGTAGCGGAGCCGTCTAATGTAATATCAGTACCATTCCAGTTTAATGTACCTCCGGAAAAATTCATTCCTCCCGATATGGTCATAATGGTATTTGAACTTCCTGTGAAGGACCCACCACTTATTTCAAAACTACCATTTACGTCAATGGTAGAGCCATTTGAAAGGGATACTGAACCCGCTTGAATATCGAATACATCGGTATCGACATCTCCGATAGTGTAAGTATTTCCAGAGTTCAACACGATGGTCGGCCCATTTACTTCTAGTGTATCGCAGACGGTCACTAGGTTGTTTGGGAAAACACGAGAGCCACTACCTTCTAAGATGACTTTACGAATTTGCGAGATACCGGATAGTACACTGTATGAGGTCGTTCCAGAATACTGAATGGCTCCACCATCACAAGCTAAGAACTCTGTATACTCACCTGCCGGAAGAAGTTCGTTGTCTTCCAACACTATCGTTCCGGTCCCAGTTACTTCTCCGAGTCTCAAACCTGTGGCTCCAGATGGTATGACCAATACACCACCTGCTTCTATTTCCGTGGAGAACAATCGAATATCGTTGAGGTCCAGTGTAAGCGTATTCCCGTTCCTGATGACAACCTCCGCACCCACAGGACCAACGCCTTCGGTTACATCCGGCGAGTTGATATTTACCTTTGTCCAATTGGCACTAGAGGAATAATTACCACTTCCAACAAACGAAGTTTCATATGAGGCCACCTCATTAGGTATGGCATCTTCCACTCCAGCCGTATACTCACCGGTTATCTCAGCAGAGGAAAGATTGCTCATGGGAAAAGTAAACGTATTGCCAGCTTCATCAAAAGAGGAGGTATCCAATGACTTATCCCAGACACCGTTATCGGACTCAGTGAGTCTGACAGGTTCATAGTCAGCACTTGTATTTATCCCAGAGACCATTATATCTGAAGGGTCAAAAGTAAACTCCGCATTACCTGTTGCGCCAGTAACTCCATCAGATGTGACCACCCAGTGATAGGCTAATGCGTTAGTCGCATCCGACACGGTAGGATGTGATTCATTCGCCGGTCTTACCCGAATGCTTCCAGCTGATGATGAGGTTAATACGAAATCTATGGGGGTATAGTTCAGCTCACCAACTGGAAAGAACAATGAGGTGCTTCCTGCGATGGCAGAGAAATTAATCTGCAGACCGTTATCTGTAAATGAACTATTGGTTTGCACCATATTGTTCGCATTGAATGAAGAAACTTCCGTGATAGATGCCCCTACCTCCATGGTCACTAAACTACCACCAATGTTAAAAACACCGCCATTTAATCTTAACTCCTGTGTGATATTGAAGTCGAATCCATTTCCGTCGGGTATGTCCACACCAGAAGGGTTGCTGATGGTGATAGTGCCAATATTTACAGCATTGTTGGTTAGCCCACTAAGGTTTTGGTCATCAGTACCGTTGAAAACCAAGCCGTTTCCTCCAGTATTTAGGAATGTACTTTCTACAAAAGCGTCGTTTTGCAGGCTTAACGAATTTGCGCCAACATCAAACGTTCCAGAGTTAAGAAAGAAGTCGTTACCCAAATCCAATGAAACATTGGCTGTTGTTGTCCCTGACCCACTTTTTCGTAAATCATATATCGAATAGGTGCCTGCTCCACTTATCGATTGTGCACCTACCCCACCAAAAATTGTTTCTGAGCTAGTACTTGTATAGGTCCCCTCATTAGTAAAGTTACCGTTTAGCGTCAAGTTAAAACCATTGGTTAAAACAGTTTGGTTACTGTTGATAACCAGGTTGTTGATTTCTAAATTTTGATTAAAAAGACGCACATCCGGCAGGTCAATGCTGTTTCCAACCGTTATGTTATTTAAAGGAACAGAGGAGGATATGTTGAAGTAGCTCGCACCATAATCACTTGCTAAGTTATCATATATGGTAATAGTAGATCCTGTTACGTCTACGGTAGAAGGGTCTAGGATGAGCGAAAGATTAGCATCACCAGTTACCCCTCTGTCCAAGTTAAACGTACCGCCTGTTAGGGTAAATTCACTGCCACTATTCAATACTTCAAACACACCTCTTGATGTGGTGGAAGCGCCATCAGTAGCAATATCGACATCACCACCAGTCTGGCGATACTTGAGTATACCAGCAGTGGATGAGGTAGATCGTCTTACCTGGCCACCAATATTCAATGTGCCCGATGTTACATTTATGAATGCTGATCCGGTAGTCGAGTATTCAATATCGGTCGTGCTAAGTGTTGCTGTTCCGCCGTTGATGCGCATCAGACCGTCTAAGATGAATCTAGCATCAGTAGACGTAACAGTACCCTGTGAAATCTCTAATCCTGTCGATGCCGGTATGCTGAAATCTGAGCTATTTGCTAATTCTATATTTATGGAAGAATTATTAAGCACCAGCTTACCGTTTTGAAGCTCAAGTGCTTGCGGGGCCACTGTGTTATCTCCTCCTAAGGTGAAATTAGTGTTAAACGTAAATGTACTCGTTGTATCGGTGCCTTTATTCATGACGACTCTGTAGAAAGCAGGATCGGCACCACTTGTCAAATCAAAAGCATGAGTTCCGTCTCCGGTCAAGTTGAGCGTAATTCGATCTTCACTGATGTCGCTAAACAATTGCAAACCTCCTCCTGAGGTTGTGTTTTGCGTGATGTTTCCGCCGACTGTTAATGAATGCTCTAGTGGCGTAGTACCTGGCGTACCAACATTGATGATTCCACCAGTATTTTCCAGGATGATATCTCCGTTTACTGTAATACTTCTACTATTTCCGGTATTCGGGTATCGGATTTCCGCACCGCCGCCACTTGCTAACGAAGAGCCTCCACAGCAGGGTAGAGGAACCGCATCCGTTTCGAACATAAAGAGGTTATTGCTTACTATAATATCACCAGATGCTCCACTATTTAACAAGAGGTTTGCATTTCCTAATATTTCTAGATTCTGCCGAATGGTAATGTCTGTTGAAAACTGAATGTTCAGATTCCAAGTCCCCCAGTTAGCGGTTCCAAGGATAAGATTAGATACCTCTGATGGGGCATTATTATAGGTTCTGTTACTCGCTGCTTCATAAAAAACGATGGATGAATCCTCCGCATTAAAGTCTCCTAGATCCATTACTGAAAAGTCCGGGTCTCCACCAAAGCGAATAAAAAACTCTCCTTCTCCCTTTACCACGTCTGCATTGAGTTGTCCAGCTCCTCCTGTAATAAGTACGGCTGGTCGCAGAGCAAAAAATATGTTTGTTCTGGCCACCGGGTCTCCGGCTGCATCGGTCATTTTTGTGAAAATTAGTTCTGCACATTCTTCAACTTCACTTGCAATATTCAAGTGGTGTGCCAGTCCTCTGTTGGTGATATTAGGATCTTCCCAAGGCACAAAGCCAATGACGGCAATGTCTCCTGCACCTGGGAAATCAGGCGAGCTAGGATTATCGCCTCTATGCCAGTCCTGCTCATCGATGACCATATCCCCATTCATATCGGTTAGTTGATCACTGCGTACCCAAACAGCAGGGTTATCCCATTCGAAAAGTAAATTAAACCCTCCGTCGGCCGGGTTATCCTTTGTGTAGTAAACATATGGCTCACCGACAAACCGAGCAGATGCACCAGCTGTATAGTTGGCATTTTCGATTTGAAAACCTGATCTTGCACCCGTTCCGTCATCATCTTGCGCCAGTCCATCAAATACTAGTGTTGAAGAGGTCACCTGGATTCCAGCGGCTCCTTCGTATGATCTAGTATAAGGTGATTCATCCAATACCTTTCCCGATACATATTCAGTATCTGGTGTTCCCGCACTTACATCTGACGCGTCGAAGGTGAACGTATAGCTGTTGATAGTAGGCAAATCTGAAGTCCCAAAGTCAGCATGATTCACCTTCCAGTAGTAGCTAAGTATGTTTCCTCCAGAGAGATCTGTAGTGCTAAGTTCTGCATCTACTGGGTTGATAGCGACATTACCCGTATTTCCACTCGTCAGCGCGATATCCATGGATGCCGGTGTATACTTTCCGCTTACTCCGAACGGGAATAAGTAAGTGCCGTCTGCCGAAATGTTTACATCAATTCCTCCGTCAGACGCATTTCCTGCACTTTGCACCATTAGGGAATTAGAAAATGATCCGGTGGTAGCTACTTCTTGATTCAGCGAAAGCTTTGCTGTGCCAATATCAAGTATACCAGTATTCAAATCCAATACGTTTATTATTCCCATGTCGCCAGAAAGGCTGACACCATTAGCGTTATTGATTTCCAGATCATAGATAGCACCTGTCGAAGAAGTAATGGATTGAGCAGCAGAGCCACTCATTAAAATCTGGCCAGTACTTGATGCTAAACCAATGGTGTCAGACAAGATAATATTACCATTTACTGTGACATCAAATGAATTAAGGTTGAAGTTGCCACTAGTCACATTTAATAGTTCATCTATTTGAACAGCGGTAGATTGACCATTGGTAATCCCTACATTTACTAACGCTTGATTTTTGTTGATTTCGAGACTGTCCAAAACTAGGGTAGAGGCAAGGCCAATATCAATCGTGGAAGAACCATCCCCTACGAAAGCGAGATTCATATCGCTGAAATCAACTGAAGCACCGTTATCAATAATTAATGATCCGGTAATATTCATATCAACGCCGCCAACATCAAGTGTTGTTCCATTTCCACCCGAGTTGTCAATATGCAAATCATTAATAATGGTGATTTCCTCCAAATCAAGCGTTGTTTCACCCGTTCCAGTTCCCGAACTACCACCAGTGATTACCGCGCTACCAGTACCTCCTGACTTTAGAATATTTAAATTAAAGAAAGGCGCCCTAGAGGTGATAGTGAAATCGTTATTGTTGTTGATCTCAAGGTTTACCGTTCCACCAGTTACATTATAATTCTCATCCGAACTGTTGATATAAATTCCTCCAGTTGTATTAGCCCCAGAAATATTCAGAGTGCCTCCTGTCATATTGAATACGTTTCCTTCATAGGTTAGACTGAAGACGTAGTGACTAGTATTTGAAGAGGTGCCGGTCACGTTGAATACACCTCCAGACATATTTATTCCTCCCAGTGAGGATGACCCATTTGTGGAAGTCTTTAACTGATTAGTAGTTACTGTACCTCCTTCAAGAGTAAGTTGCCCATTATCACGCGTAGTGATTCCGTTGACAACTGGTATGTTTAGGAATCCTGAGGTTACTTTTGCTTCTCCATATAATACGAGTGCATTAGCAGAGGTTATCTCGACAGTACCTCCATCAACCCATAATCTTGCTCCTTCAAAAATACTTGAGTTACCAGACGTAAGTAGTGGAGAGATCACAACGTTTTCTCCCACTTTCACCGTACCATAAATTAGACCGAGCGCATTGTCATTTGTTGATGCCTGAGGTCCACCTAAAGAGGTATTTGCAGGCCCATACAAATTAAAATAAGCAGCATCATCTGCTTCCAGATCCACGATGTAGGTATTGTCCACTCCCTTATTGATTTCTATTCGGTAGAAGTCGGTGGTATTTTGAAGGTCTACAGTCTGATCCTGGTTAGCACTTAGGAAGTTTACATCTACTATTCCGTCGGTAGCTTCTGATTCTGTATCTTGAGAAGTTCTGTTTGTGAAATCCACATCCCCCTGGTTGGTAAAATCACCGTAAAGATTTAATTCATGACGTGCACTAGCAGTACCCACATCGATACTTCCATTGGCACCGACAAGTAAATCTCCCGTTACATTGACATTTAGAGAAGTTGTGGCACTGTTGTCATTGATTTGAAAAATGCCGCTAGTTATAGTTATGTTACTGCTTACTGTCACATCAGCCAGTGTCATGATTACATCAGTTGTATTGGTGAGATTGATACTCAAATTATTGGCCGATCTGGCACTACTCAACGTCAGCCCAGTACCGTAATATTCCAATGTACCTCCGTCATCAGCATCGATAAAGGAAGCATCATCTGCTGTTGGGTAGTTGTCTACACTGGATGCGCCAGAAAGTCTCAGTGTACCAGCCCCTTTTAAAACCCCAAATGTTGAGCCAGTAGTCGCAGCTAGATCCAACGTACCAATAATTTCAACTTGGGTTACGGCAACATCATTGATGTTCATGGTAACTGTCCTGCCGGATTGGATTACGACTGTGTCAGCTTCATCTGGTACTTCACTAGACGGATTGTTATATAATGGAGAGATGGCTCCATCTAACGTCCAGGTACTCGGGTCATTCCAGTCACCAGATACATAGCTATACCATATTTGTGATTCCGTACCCCCTTCGAAAGCAATGGCGATATGATCACCGTTATTTAAGTCTACGGTAGCCGAATTTACTGCACCGTTGGAAACCAATGGATAGCGTGTGGCATCTGAAAAGTCGGCATCGCCATCAGTATCGACAAGTAGATAATAGTTGGGAATAGAGAATCCAGTACTCGGTAACTGTGAGCCGTCAATAGACACCGTCACGTCACCTAAATCTCCAGTTTCGTTGACTACCCACTCACGTGACAGCCTTTCTTCTGTACCGGGAACTTCCGAGAAGCTATCATCCCAGGTCAGGATATCCCCCGAGTCATGCCCCCAAAAGAGCCATTCTCCATTTGCTCTATTGTCACCACCGGAAATGGTTAGAACAGCAGAGGTGGCCGCTTCAGCAATTGTACCATCGGTGTGTTGTCCGATACCCGCTATTTCGTTATCATACGCAGTGTAAGTGGTTTCATCCCAAAAATCATTGGTAAGGCTTATGCCGTACTTAGATGCTAAGTAGGTTTCGACGACTATTCTTTCGGCGTTGGTAAGATATCTGCGAATAACAATGATCTCTGCGATATCTCCATGCATGTTTCTACTATCTCCGCTATTTAAGGTGCCAATGTGAAAGTCTGAATTGTTGTTCGGTATGGAGCTTGTACCACCAGTTATGCCCCCACCACTTACTTGATTGAGGAAATGATCAAAATCTCCGTTTTGATAAGTAATGGAGTTGATATAGTCTGTTGAGACCACTACCGTTTGTCCAGCATCATTATTGGCGTTTACACGACTATTGAGTGAACCATTTTCAAAAGCCAAATAGGATTGTTGAGAACCATTTCCATCTCGCTTACTGATATGTGCGTTAAGTCCAGAAACTGTGGATTGGTTAAAAACATAAAATACGGAGATTTCAGAGGTGCCATCAAGTTGTGGGGCCTCATCTGCATCATCTTCAATATATAAGAACTCGGTTGATCCGCCAGCAAATGTAATAGAAGGCATTCCGCCAATACCGCTTGTTGTATACAGTGGACTAGTAGCAGCGCTAATGGCATTATAATTATAGCCCGACCGGTCTTGCCATGTAGCTACTGACTCTCCGTTCGAAGCGGCAGTACCACCACTGTTTAAAACTCCATCATCTGCACGTAGCCACAAAACGAGATCCGATGAGCCACTCGTATTTTCAAATCCTCCGGGGCCGGACTGGCTATAGGCAAGAGTTGCTAAGGTGATAAGAAGAAAAAAGGTGAGGTTATGTCTAATCAAATCAAAATACATTTCCAACTGATTTTAGCTATTCGTCTAACAAATTTTACGCGTTGGGAGAGATTTGAAGGCCCGGAATCGTCAAGCGGTAGGGTAGGAGCGGTCGGTTGCGGGAAGTAGTGGTTTCCCCGTTCTTCTCGATAAGTATACTTTTGAAGTCGTCAAGTAGGAGGATTTATTTGATAAAAGTTAGCTTTCTGGACTCTAGGTCCGGTGAAATCATCAAATTGTCCGGTGAGTTGTAGGGTTTTAAATGTGAGGTGATACGTCTCACATAAAACAAGCCTAATATGCTTGGCTAACCGATTAAATAGGCCGTGCCAAAGGG
>CAYMST010000099.1:0-15941 GCA_964393115.1 uncultured Roseivirgaceae bacterium
AGAGCGCTTGACTGGCAGTCAAGAGGTCGTGGGTTCGAATCCCATCTTCTCCACTTTTTATTCTTTGAAGTAAACATTAAATCAAAAAAACAACTGCTTGACTGGTAGTCAAGAGGTCGTGGGAGGTTCGCCTCTGCGACGGGTGGCCGGTGCCATTCGCTCTCCCATTTTATACACTTGAATACCAGACACTTAAGGAATTAAAATCGTAAGTGCTTTTTTATTTGCAAGCTTTTCATCACTAAAATAAAAGATATCGTGACGGTTGTTTATGGCGACAGAATTGATATTTATTGCGACACATTGTATCTTTAAGGAGAACTTAAAGGCCAAAGAATGTCAGATCGAATTAATGCACGCCTTTCTAAACCACTAGCCGATCATGTCAATCGGATGGTTGGTAAGAATGGACTATATGAAACACCAAGTGAATATATACGCTCGCTAATTCGTCGTGATATGGAAAGCGATGCCTCTAGGGTTTATGCTGCGGTCATTGAAGGATTTGAGGACATCAATCAAGGACGATATTTTGAGTCGACCGGCGATTGGAAGCAAGACAAAAAGCGATTTGCGGAACGTGAGAATGAAGGCTGGAAGTCATAGCAATGGCAAAGTTTTTTCTAACGCAAAGGGCTTTTTCTGATCTTTTAGAAATCGAAACCTATTCGAAAGAACGATGGGGCGAAAATCAAACCGATTCTTACATGAATGCCATATATGTAGCGTTTAAAAAGACAGCTGAAAAACCCCATATCGGTGAGCTACGTCAATATCGTTCATTCCCGTTTTACATGGCACCTGCTGAGCGTCACTATGCTGTCTATAAAGTGATCGATCATGGTATCATTATCGCAACCGTGCTTCATGGACACCGAAATATTGAGTCGATTATTCAGAAGGTTGGCAACCTTCTTGCTGATGAAATTGATCGAATGGAACGCAAGATTTAAAAAAACCGCTCTTGGGGATTCCGGCCATATTCTGACCTGTGTAGATAGGGGTTATGCACATCAAAATTGCAAAAACCATTTCCTTGAATCAAACCTTGAAATCGTTGGGTTATCCACCAGCACTTTCCACCCAAAACAATGAAGTTTGGTATCTCTCACCCTTCAGGGATTAACGAACACCAAAGACGATTGAATGAGTCGAAAAAGTCACAAATTCAGATCGTGGATGTACGCCCAATTCCGAATAGATGACACCCGTAGTCACAAACAGTTTCTAGTTCACGGTCTGCTTCTTCGGAAAGAATATAATGCATAGTGAAAACTAATGCATTTGCGTCTTCGCAGCAATAATATCCTGAGCACTACGCTTGCTGTCTGGGCTGTTCCAGTCTTTTTCAATTTCTGCCTTGAGGTCGTTAATCACTTTGTGTCTATAGCCTTTATGCAATCGAAGTGCCTCTCGCACCAATTCGCTGGCGTTTTGATAGTCGCCTGATGCAAGTTGTGTGCCATATAATCTCTCTGCTTTTTGGTAAAGCTTACGTTCATCAGAATCTCCTTTTTCACGATATACCACAAACATCCACATTTAGAAAATATAAACATCGTAAAAAACAAGCCCCCTCAAGCACTCTTTATATGCTAACCATAAATCAGCAATGCATTCGCTAATTTTTGGTGAATACCCCATTTAGGATAACACTAATAAAACCAGTTTGGCAGTTCCGATAACACTTTTATAGTTACTGGAAATAACATTATCGAAATTATTTATTCTTAGATCTATGGTTTTAAAGTATTCAAAGTGATTCCTTTCAAGAATATAGTGATTATGCTTACCTTTTTGGTAAGATTTCAAAACACCATATAATATTCATTCATAAATACCCACACCTATGACGGAAATACCTGTTTGGATAATTTTCTTTGGCGCTGCCTCGTCTATTTTCTCCATCCTTGCGGCCAGTCTTATCTATTGGCATTACCGTAAAACCATTAGAAACCAAAAGAACGACCTCATCTGGCAGACCTTTCGAGAAATTGATGCGGTATCTGATGACGACTCAATATTAACACTTTTGGATATCGAAGAGGAAGATGTCGTCAAACTCGGACTTAGTAAAAAACAAATCAAAACATTTGTACTGGTCACGGAGGTCATTTGGAGAAGACTAATGGATAATAAAGGATTTGGACGAATCCGCAATGCTATAGCCCAATCAAAAACCATGGAAGAAAGTGTGGATATCATTTTACTCAACAACTGGGAGTTAACAGACATCGGCTATACCGGTAGGATTACCATGAGCGAAGGATTCGCTAAAGCCTGGCCGATCATTCAAAAAATCTGGCCCACCGACCCCAACAACTTCGCTGCCGCCTATATTGAAGCCGGTATTAAAAGAGGACAACTTCGAAGAAATAAAGGTAAAAACCAATGATAAACAGTGTGGGTCTCTTCGTCGTGTTCTTTGTAAATGGTCCCTTTTCGAGAGGTTAAAAAAAACTACGCATTCAACTTAGGTTTTCTGTTATTTTAGCAACACTAACTTATTATTTAAAATACCTAAACATTGGATACCATGTGTAACAAGGCTGCGATTATAGCTTGGAAATTTGACCATAAGAACCAATCTATCATCGTTAACCTCATATGGTGTCCTCTAACTTTAGGAGATAATTGAATGAAATGAAAAAAGTTCTTATCGCCGGAGCCACAGGCATGATTGGAAAGCTCATCACCGAAATGTGCCTGGAATCAGAAGAAATTTATCACGTCACCACTTTAGTCAGAAAAGAGACAGCCAGTACCAACACTAAACTAAAAGAGGTCGTCGTAGCTGACATGTTAGACTTATCAAGTGTAGCCTATGAGTTTAAAAATATTGACATTGCCTTTTTCTGCATTGGTGCATACACCGGAAAAGTAAATGATGATCAGTTCGCAAAAATCACCGTAGACATGCCTGTCGCCTTCGCTAAAGCCCTTAAAAGTAATAGCTCACAAGCAACTTTATGCCTACTAAGCGGGCAAGGTGCAGACCGGGAAGAAAAAAGTAAAATGGCTTTCGCAAAATATAAGGGGATGGCAGAAAATCAATTATCAAACATAGGGTTGAAGGCGTTTTATACGTTCCGACCAGCTTACATTTATCCAGTGACAAAACGTAAGGAGCCAAACTTTATCTACACCCTAAGTCGATTGCTTTATCCTATCATCAAACTTTTCGGAAAAAATGGCAGCGTCAAATCTACTGAATTAGCATCCGCCATGTTCTCGGTGGGCCTCAACAGTTATGAAAAAGAGGTTATAGAGAATCACGAAATCATAGACATCTATCAGAACCAGAAAAACCTTTCCAATGTCAGTTAAGAATAGCATATATATCGCGACAAGCCTTGACGGGTTTATTGCAGACAAAGACAATAGTATAGATTGGTTAAACACTTTTCCTCCACCAGAAGGCTCGGATATGGGATTTGAAACCTTCATGAACGGCATTGACGCATTGGTTATGGGGCGCATCACTTTTGAAACGGTTTTAAGTTTTGGAGTTGAATGGCCATATCAGAAACCGGTCTTTGTTTGGAGTCGATCCGAGACAAAAATCCCAAAAGAGTTATCTTCCAAGGCTTTTGCGACCACAGGCACTCCCGTAGAGATCACAACTGTCTTGCAGCAAAAAGGCATGTCTCGCCTCTATATTGACGGAGGTAAAACAATTCAAAGTTTTTTGGAGCAAGACTTGATAGATGAAATGATTATCACAACGATTCCACTATTGCTTGGCGGAGGCAGTCGACTGTTTGGCGCATTAGAAGCTCCTAAAACATTCACTTGCACGCACACAGAGTGTTTTAACAACGGTGTAGTTCAAAGCACTTTCATCAAAAAAACGATGTAAAATCAATGGTCATTCTCTCTACTCAACCAAAATATCACCTATATGAACGCCTTAGACAAAATCACGGATCATTATATGGCAAAAGCCTTAAAAGGTGATTTTGAAATGGACACTATTCGTAAAGAATTGTCCGGGGTTGACATTTCCGAGGAAGACCTTAAGGCACTGATTAGGAAAGTTGACGAGGTCGTTCAGGGAAACGCCCTTTCTAAAAAGAACAAAACCAAAGGGAAAGAATTGACCTATGCCGGACTGGTTGCGATAAGCATTGGAGTCCTGTCAACACTTGGTACATTACTTGGCATATTTGATATTGGTGACAGTTTCATTTTTGTTTATGGTCCTATTATCGGCGGAACATCTTTGTTTGTTGCAGGAAAAACACTGAGAAATAAGGAACCTGTTATTGAACAAAAGCGGGTAGTTTTTGGCCGCTTGTTACGTCGGAAGTAATAGCATTAATTTTGATTGAAAGTGTTCACCAAAACAACAATTCGTCGTTAAATAAGAAGAAACAAGTTATGAGTTAATCATTGACAAATAACTCAATTCTAAAACGGACTATAAAACAAGCATGAAAAACATATCCCGGTTACTCACGAATATACTCTCGGATAAACTAAAGGAAACGAAGGACTTCTATATTTCTCTATTTGATTTCTCCGCAGCCTACGAAAGTGATTGGTATATCCAGCTCGTATCTGACAAACAGCAAGTGGAGCTAGGAATTATCGACCAGAAAAGTGATTTGATTCCTACAGCGTTTCAACAACCACCAAAAGGATTCTATTTGACTTTTGTAGTAGACAGCGCAGACGAGTTATTTGATTTGGTACAAGCTAAAAATTACACCATTGTTTCACCGCCTCAAGATACTTTCTACGGCCAGCGTCGATTTCTTATCACTGACCCCAACGGAGTATTAGTAGATGTATCCTCTATAATTAGGTAGACCGATGTTAATAGTTCTTAAGCACACCTAGAAATGACTTTGCGCGCGAGCTATACGTCAAGTGATCATAGATAAGCGGTATTTCAAAGCGAGCACTGATATTAAGTACTCCAAACTTACCCCTTTGCTGTACGATAAATCGATTCCCCTCTATTTCTTCCACAAAATCATACCTCGGGTAAATAAGCTCTTCGCCAAGCCTAGAAACCACACCAAACTTACCTTTATGCTTTATGACAAACATTCCGTTATTGAGGCGATGAATATGATCGTACTGAATGGGCAGTGATTCGTCTCCCTGAGCGGTAATGATACCACATTGGTCGCCAATACAAGCTACTGCTAAGCCATCCTCAAACTTCGAAATGCTATCGTACCTAGGTTGTAGGACAATGTTTTCTTGAAGGTCTACGACCCCCCATTTATGAAGTAATTTCACTGGAATCAACCCTTCACTTGGGAAAAAGACGCTATCATATCGATTGGCAATTCTCAAAACGCCGTTCATATCAGCAAACCCATATTTACCATCCATTTTAAAGCCAATCAAACCATCAGAAACTCCCGTAATTTGATCACAACAATGACTGATTCCCATGATATCATATCCATGTCTATGGATAACCCCATATTTTTGGTCCTTAGCAATCACGTATACTTGATTGTTAATTAATGGCGAAATGGAATCATACATAGGAGAAAGACCTAAACGTCCGTACCGATTTAGAAGTCCTTTTGCTCCATTTTCTAATACTTCGATAAATCCAAAATCATGCTTGATAAGCGTATTATAAGTTTGAAATATGGTGTTACCACCATCATTAATCAAGTCGGTCCTACCGGCCTCAAATGAACAGAATACATCTTTATAGGCCACCTCCAGGTGATCTTTATAAGGCAAAACCACCCATTCCCCAAATTGGTCAATAACACCTTGCTGTTCCAAATAGGTGACAACAGCGCGATGGTTTTGAAAGGGCTCTACATATTCGAACTTACAAGAAATCTCTTCCACTCCGTCAAAATTGATAAAGCCCCAGTATCTATTTCGCCTCACAGCAATAAACCCCTCTTGCAAAGGCTTGAAATCTTGATAGTGATAGGCGGATATCTCACGGCCAAACTTATTATAGATGGACCAACGATTTCCTTTTCGATGATGTTCCAACGCATAGAAGTACGTTGAGTCAAAATAAATAGAATCATAAACTATCGGAACTACTTGCTGTCCTTTATACGTGAGCACCCCTTGCTTACCTTCATGATTGACGAACAAAAACTCATTATTGGTACCATTAAGTTTCCAGCCCTTTCCCTTTGCATACGCATTACCTGCAGCGTCCAGAATCCCTGAAACACCATTGGACCTAAAATAGAGCGCTCCCCACCCGGCAAAAGCGACTGTATCATGGTAGAAGCTATTCTTCTCTTCGCCCAATGAATCGAGCAACACCCAGTGATGGTTTTTGGTGAAATGGAAACCTCCTTTATTTATGGAGTACGACTTGTAGCGTGGGTTTAGCAAGGTTTTCCCAAATTGGTTTATGACTCCATAATTCCCGTTTCTCTGTCCTATGATGCTATCGCTTCTTTTGACAATAAAGTCGTCAAAAGCATCAGTACTAATCTTTGTAAGCGTTTGATCATACACCCATTTATCACCCGCTTGATCGCGCATCACATACAATGTGTCATCTAACGTTGTAATGTCGGTGAAATACGCTTTCATCAATCTCACTCCTTTTTTATCGTAGACGCACCACTTCCGCTGATCGCCCTTCCATTCCGAGGCAACAATATGATCCTCCAACCCTATGCGAAACTCATCATACTTAAAACTAAACACGACTCTACCTTTCTGGTCTAAAACACCTCTCAAGGCCACTTTACTTACCTTACCAAGTACAGAAGCGACAAAGAACTTATCCGTTAAATGATGTAGCGAGCGATAAGTTGGTTGCGTAATTTTCTTCCCCTTTGGAGATAACAAGCCATAGAAACCATTCGAACTATAGATAAGCACTCTCCCTCCCTGTAAGTCACCTCCCCATCTTAGATCATCAAATGAAGGTCTAAAAAGAGTGTCTTCCTGACTAATCAACCCATATTTATGATTGTCTCCTACAAAAATAGTTTGGGCGTAAACTATGCTGTGAGTGAATAGAAGAAGACTCCAGAGCGGAGGTATTTTCAGCATAGTAAACCAAGTCTGGCTATTGATATTTGACTTCTGCGTCTTGCGACTCTAGATCAAACAAATCATTGAGAATATCAACAAGTGTTTCAGCTTCGCCACGCTTACAAGCAGCTTTTAATTGAAGGACTGGTAGTTTGACGACCTTTTTAATCAGATTCTTGGTCACCTCCTCGATGATTTCGGATTCCTTTTCCGTCGCATCTTTTAGATATTTCTTGATCTCCTCCTGACGGATATTTTCGAGGGCTTTGTTTAGCTTGTTGATTGTAGGTGACAGCTCAAACTCATCTGACCACTCCGAAAAATCAACAATGCTATTATCCAAAATAGCTTTAACCTGTGGAATAGAGTCCTTGCGCTTCGCCAATGCACTATTGGCCTTGCTTTGCAAGTCATCAATATTATATAAGATAGCTCCCCCTAGCATTTCTAAATCAGGTTCAATACTTCGAGGCACCGATAAATCAATGAAATATTTGTAATGTAAAAGATCGTCAACTTTTTGGGTCAAAGAAGCCTTAGTGATTATAGGTTTATGCGTTCTTACTGAGCTTATGATTATATCATGATTCGCAATAGCTTCATCTTTTTGAGCATATGGTAGCGTCATAAACCCGCAACTCTCCGCTATCTCTTCCGCTTTCTGTTGTGTTCTGTTCATCACCGTTACCGAAGCATCTTTTATTTCAGAAAGGTTCTTGCAGACATCCAAACCAATCTCCCCCAACCCGACAACCAGAATTTTCGGTTGCACGAAGTTGGGCAAGAACTGTTTAACTAATTCCGATGCCACATATGATACCGAAGCAGCCCCATCTCTAAAAGCGGTTTCCTGAACAATCTTTTTATTGGCGAAAAATATGGTATGCAACAGTCGGTGAATAAACGGGCCAGCCATCGACTCATCGGCAGCACATTGATAGGCCGTCTTTACCTGGTTAATAATTTGTATATCACCTACTACCTGAGAAAAGAGTCCGACGGACATATAGAAAAGATGCTTTACAGCTTCTTTCGCATTCGCGATCACCTGGAAGTAAGACCGAATATTCTCGTTATAAGATATACCTTTTTGTACACAAAGTACTTTGATGATATCTTCTTCACTTCTATTCTCCGATGTAAAGAATACCTCTGTACGATTACAGGTAGATACAACCAATGCTTCTTCAATACCTGAAAACTCCTTCAGGAATCTTAGTGTCATCTTTATCTCCTGCTCATTTAAAGAAAACACCTCCCGAATCGCTATCGGCGCGTTTTCATAAGAGAGACTAACCGCACAAAATTTTTCTCGCATATTATTCTAACAACACCACAAAATTAAGCCCAATAATCTATTTATCACTGACATGCGTCATAGATTTCCTGACTTATATCAGTTTTTACATTCTATCTAAAATACCTTCAAATTTAAAGGCATACCTTTAATATGAAATCGTAGAACTTTAAAAACCCTTAAAAAATTGGCCCAACTCGACTTAGATGTGTACTATTGTTACAGGTTAGAAGTAGAGATACGCTGGTGCTATTGGCTTTAAAAACTAACAGATTACTATGATTTACCGCTTTTTCAAGAAACAGTTTGAGTTTTCCAGAGCAGAAACTTCAACCGTATTAGTCATATGTGGTATGATTATAGTAGCCATTATATTACCGTATATTTTATCTCCTTACTGGTCAAATGATGAGCAAAATGAAATCGATAAGAAAGAACTTGCCAAGTGGACAGCGCAAATAGATTCGATTCGTCAATCAAAAAAATTGGCCAAGGACACCCGTTCAGAAAACGCCACATTATTTTTGTTTGACCCAAATAACACTTCCGTAGACAGCTTACTACTACTTGGGTTTCCTATGGAAATCGCTAATCGGCTTCGAAACTACATTGATAAAGGCGGGCGAGTAGAGATACCTTCTGATCTATACAAGATTTACAATATCGACAGTGCACTAGTAGTTAAACTCTGGCCTTTCATAGATATTACTCCGACATCCAAAAACATAAAAAACGAGATCACCAGTGCAAAAAAGCATAAACTAAAAGATCTTAACCTAGCCAGTGCTTCTGAACTGGAAGAAGTGAAAGGAATTGGTATTGTCTTATCCAATAGAATCATTAAGTACAAAAAACTTCTCGGTGGATATTATGATTTCGCACAGCTACGTGAAGTATATGGTCTATCAGATGAAGTAATAAGACGATTAGAAACTAATTTCCACTTAAATCATGATGATGCGATAACAAAAATCAATATTAACACTGCTGGTTTTAAAGAGTTGATTCGACATCCTTACATCAACAAGATGGTGACACGGAAAATCATTAATCACCGGGAAAAAGGACTCTTCACTTCAGATCAAGATCTCAAACGGGTAAAATTGGTTTCAGACTCGACTTTTGTAAAGTTGAGACCGTATATTGAATTCTAAATTTCGTCTTTATGCAAGAAGTACTTCGGTCGTATTTACGTAAGCTCACTAATTTATCGGGCAATAACCGCTCGCTATTACTTTCTCGCATAATAACTGATCAGTGTATAGACATTCATGATTTTGATTTTGCTTTAAATGAGCCTTCGTTTCATATCATTGATAGTCTGATTCAGCAAAAGCTGAAAACACCGTTGTGCGACGTATTAGATGCAAGAGACCAAAGCTCCAATAAGCTAAGCGAGAGACTACGAAAGTTAGAGCGGATGGACCAACTCATACTCGAGGAGCGTGGGGCTAGAGACCTTTATGTAGGCTGGCCGTTTGTACAAGGAAAGTTCACCGACGGCACTGTGGTTCGAGCACCGCTCCTATTTTTTCCAGTGGCTATACGAAAAGAGAAAGACCAATGGATTCTTGTCCTGCGAAAAGACGTGAATTTGACGTTGAATAAATCTTTTTTGCTAGCCTATTCCTATTTTAACAAAGCAGAGCTGAAGGAGGCACTAATAGAACGTGTTTTTGATGACTTTGACAAAGAAAGCAATGCTTTTAGGACAGAGCTCTACGAGCTCCTCAAAGAGCATAATCTGGAAATAAACTTCAACTCTGACAATTTTCAAGACCTGCTTCTGAGTTTTAATAATTACAAAAAGGTTGATTTAGAAAGAGAAACCAAGCAGGGAGAGCTAAAACTATTTCCACAAGCCGTACTAGGTATATTCCCGCAGGCAGGAAGTTATCTCGTCCCCGACTATGTGAACTTACTGGAAAAAGTAAAAGTCGAGAAGATGGAAGACCTTTTCCAAAGTTCACAAGCTATTTCCAATAGAAACGGAGGATTGTTTTTAAACGAACTAAAAGAGGAAAATTCCTACACACCTTTTGAAATGGATGCCTACCAAGAAAACGCTATTCGAGCAGTAAAAAAAGGGTATTCTCTCGTGGTGCAAGGACCTCCAGGCACGGGTAAATCTCAACTGATTTGTAACTTAATTTCAGACCATATTGCTCGTGGAAGAACCGTGCTCATGGTTTGTCAAAAAAGAGCGGCACTTAATGTCGTATATGATAGGCTTAAAACAAAGCTTATAGACCGGTTCATTGGCCTTGTGCATGATTTTAAAAATGATCGAAAATCGATTTACGAGCAACTCAACTATCAAATTGAAAAACTGGATGAGTATCAAGCACGAAACACCTCGCTGGACACCGTCCACCTCGAACGTCGTTTTCTTCAAGTCAGCAGAAAAATAGATCAGCTCTCTGAAGAACTGAATGACTATAAAAATGTGCTGTTTGACACCACTGACTGCGGCAAATCCATTAAGGAATTATACCTGACCTCTAATCCAAATCGAAAATCCATTAGCCTTAAGCAGGAAACTAGCCACTTAGACTTTGGTAACTTAGCAGAATTTGAACACCGGCTCTACCGCTACTTAGAGCTGGGTGAAAAGTTTACTAAAGAGGGATATCCGCTTAAAGACAGAAAGTCATTTGCCAATTTTGGAGTCTCTGACTATCAGGAAATTAGAAATGTAATAGACGAGGTCCCATCCATAGACCGACTGATTCGGACTCAAATAAAAGAACAAACCGGTTTATATATTGATTTTGACACCGCCCTGGCGATTATTGATAAAAAGCCTGTTATCGATAATATGCTTTCAGCGCTCAAGCCTCCGGAAGCTTATCGGTATTTCGTACACATGGTATCGGTAGATGGAAAAATCGATCCATTGGGACTGTCCAATGCCGAAAGATTAGTATTGCAATGTTTCAATGGCGTAGGCCCCGAAACGAACTTAAAAACTGACGAACTCGGTAAATTCCAGGAAGCGCTTCAACGAACCCTCGATGCTACAAACAGGCTATGGAGTTGGGCTAGGTGGAAGCTATTTTCTAAAGACAAAACCTGGATAAAAAAGATACTAAAGCTCAATGAGCTTAAATACTCGCGTTCGGGAATACGTATCCTCGTAGAAAAGGTGGATAACAGACTTAACCTAGAACATAACATCACCAAGATCTATGGTAAGAAATGGCTAATAGACTTCCCTCCTACGTTTCGAAAAATTGACTATCAAAATTGGTTTTACTACCAAAAGTTAGCATTGACAGAACGTAATAAGTTATTATCCATTCGTACGCTCAAAGAGTATTTCCCCATTCAAAAAATTGAATACGAGGAGTTTGTCGGTCGCACCACTGATTTTTTAAGAATACTGGGCATCATACCAACAAAGCTGGGCGAATGGGAAAGATACCTTAGCCATACTCAAATAAACACATTAATACGAGAACCGGAGAAGCAGGATTTCTACCTTAAGCGACTGCGAAAGGACTTCGATGCGCTTTGCGAATACGACTCTATCTGGGAAGGCTTCAAAGAACATGAGAAGTCTACAATAAACAAGATTGTAGAAGTCGTATTTCCCATGGACAAGGAAGAAGCGGTTGCCATATTTAATAATAGCGTCAGACTAGCATGGATTGATCACATAGAAAATAAGTACCCTATTCTGCGCACGATATCCTCCGGAAAGCTTAGAATGATGGAGCATGATCTTAGAGAAGCTGTAGAGGAAAAAGGAGCTATTAGTAATGAAATATTACTCATCAAGGCAAGAGAGAGAACTTATCGTAACTTGGTCTATAACAGACTAAAAAACCTGGTCACGTATCGCGATTTAAAGCACCAAGTAAATAAAAAACGACGTATTTGGCCATTACGTAAGGTATTAGCTAACTTCTCCGAGGAGGTATTTGATCTCATTCCTTGTTGGTTATGCTCTCCGGAGTCTGCTTCGGCCATATTCCCAATGGACTCAAATATTTTTGATCTAGTCATATTTGATGAGGCGTCGCAATGTTTCGCTGAGAAAGGAATTCCTACCATCTTCCGGGGAAAACAAATTGTAATTACCGGGGACGATAAACAATTAAAACCGAACGATCTCTATAAGGTGAGGTGGGAAGACGAAAATGAAAATGAAACTCCTGAGTTGGAAGTAGATTCGTTGCTCGACCTGGGCAAGCACTTCCTTATGGAAGTCACCCTAAAAGGGCACTATAGAAGTAAATCATTGGACCTCATCGACTTCTCTAATAAATATTTCTATAGAGGCGACCTAAAGCTTACGCCTGACTTTAAGTTGATCAACGCTCAGGAAAGTGCCGTACATTACACCCATGTAGACGGTATTTGGGATGAAAATTCCAACCTCGAGGAGGCAAGGGAAATCGCACGACAAGCATTGGATTTAGTTGAAAAAGATGCAGAAAAAGAAATTGGTATCGTGACCTTCAACGCTGCTCAACAGATGTTAATCCTTGACCAATTGGAGATAAGAGCTCATGCGCTGAACATGACAGTACCTTCTACGCTAATCGTCAAAAACATTGAAAACATACAAGGTGACGAAAAGGATGTCATCTTTTTCTCGATAGGGTACGCACCTAATAAAAAAGGCAAGATGACCGCTAATTTTGGGTCTTTAAACGGCGAGGGAGGTGAAAACCGTTTAAACGTTGCCGTAACAAGGGCAAGAGAACAGGTAATTGTCGTCACCAGTGTATGGCCGCACGAACTAAAGGTAGAGGACACTAAAAACGAAGGGCCAAAGTTACTCAAGAAGTATCTAGAGTACGTTAAATCAATCTCAGACGGCAAATATCAACCTACTCTTATCGAAAGTGCAAAGTATCCCGAGGGGTGGTACCTTAAAAAGAGACTGGAAAAATTACTTCCTGAAAGCTATACTACTTCGAGAGAAATTGCTTTGGCGGATCTCACTATCAAGAAAGAAAAAGGATATCATAGTGTTATTTTAACGGATGATGAGCGCTACTTTGATGCCATTTCACCAAAGGACGCGCATGTTTATACACCGTCCATTCTCAGGCAAAAAAACTGGGAAACCCTTAGTTTTTCGAGTAGAGAACTATGGATTGATGAAGAAGAAGTCGAAGAAATCATGAAGGTTAAATTCAAACCAACTGAAGATAAAGGGGATGAATAGAGACTATTGATTTAAATCTTTTATTCTCTCGATCAAAATTGAAAGACCGTTTAATGCGGATGAGTGATATGTAGTCAAGCTCAATATCTACTTTATTTAAACATTAGACAATAAAATGGAAATTTGTAGCGAGGGTCATTTTCTTTGAAAGAAATACTAAGAGATTTCGTTCAGCTTTAAATTTAGTTATCCGGATATTATGTTAAAACAAACCATAAAAGCCTGCTCTATAGCATTGGTATTTTTGACTTCTAACTGTTTTGCTCAAAAAGAACTGTCTACGACAATTCGTAAGGCGGTGGTCTATCAAACTAAAGCTAAAATAATTCGGCAAGGAGACATTTCCATTAACAAAGGGATCCAGCAACTTTTAATCCCTAACTTACCCACTGGACTGGATGAAAGCAGTATCCAAGTAAGCGCTACAGGGGCAGTAACCATTCTTGGGATCAAAAGACAACTCAACTACCTCAACGAAAACAATCCCCCAAGAGAAATCCAAAAGCTAAAGGACTCGATCGAACTGTTGAGTCAAAAAATAAAGCTCATTAATAACGAAACTAATGCATTAGGGAAGGAAGAGTCGTTACTATTGAAAAACCAAGAGATAGGGGGCAAAGAGGAAAGCATAACCGCTTCTCAGCTACAGGCCATAGCCAACTATTTCGGCACTAGAATCAAAGCTATTGGCAGAACCAAAATAGATTTAGAACTTAAAAAGCAGGCTCTGGTAAAGAATAAGACAAGAATACAACGACAACTAAAAGAAAAAACAAAGTTTTACCGATCTCATACAAGTGAAGTAGTCATTGATGTTTCTGCTAGAACGTTTGTCAAAACCAAGATTCAAATAAGCTATTTGATCAATGGAACTGGTTGGAGTCCGGTCTATGATGCACGACTAAACGGCAACCAACTACGATTGGTTCAGAAAGCAAATGTTTATCAAACCTCAGGAGAAGACTGGGACAACGTACTTCTTGAAATTTCCACTGGGAACCCCAGTCTATCTGGAGTAAAACCTAAGCAGTATAGCTGGAGTCTTGACTTTGAACGTCCCCCTGCGGCCAGAGCCAGTTATAAACGAAGTAAACCTGTGACAAATGCCAGAATGGAGCTTGACATTGAAGCAGCTGGAGTAGAAGATGACTTCTTTGAACTGAATGAGGTGACAACTACTAGCTCAGTCCTTGAATTTGTAGAAACGGGAGAAAATATCGCCCAAACCTCATATTCCATTTCTAAGCCTTACACCATTCCGTCCGATGGAGAAGCCGTCACCATTATAGTTGATGACATCTCTCTAGACACAAAGGTAACCTACGGCGCAGTACCTAAACAGGACCGAGATGCCTTTATTCTAGCTAACATCTCAGGCTGGGAAGAGCACAACCTTTTAGATGGAAAAATGAATGTTTACTTAGACGGTAGCTTCATTGGCAACTCTTGGCTGAATCCTTCCTCCTCAAAAGATACGATCCAAATATCTATGGGCAGAACAAATGGTTTTACCATCGAGCGAAAGAAGTTAAAAGACTTAACCGCTGAAAGAAAGCTGGGCAATAAGATTAAAAAGTCTTTTGGTTATGAAATTACAGTAAAAAACAACCTACGGGAAGTGGCAGAAATCAACATAGAGGACCTAGTTCCCACTTCTAGAAATAAAGAGATTCAAGTAGAGGTCCGCGAGTTGACCGGGGGAGTTCTGGAGCGGCACACGGGGTTTGTTATGTGGAACATGAAGTTGAGTCCACGAGAAACAAAAAAAGTTCAACTAAAATTTGACATCAGTTACCCGGCTGACAAAAGGCTGTCTGGATTGTAGTCAATAGGTCGCATTAACTACACATGATAGGTTATTCATATATATAAGCTAAACTATCTGAATATATTTGCGTTCGTCTAAATGTTGTGATAAAAACGTAAACCTTATAGAGATGAGTAAGCCAGTAGAATTGACTGACGCAAACTTCGAGGAAGTTGTTGGTTCGGATAAGCCAGTGCTAGTAGACTTTTGGGCAGAGTGGTGTGGGCCGTGTAAGATGATTGCACCAGCGATCACTGAGCTGGCTGAAGACTACGACGGAAAAGCGGTCATTGGTAAAATGGATGTGGATAGCAATGCTAATATCCCAGCTAAATTTGGAATTAGAAGTATCCCTACTTTATTAGTTTTCAAAAACGGTGAAGTAGTAGATAAGAAAGTAGGAGCTGTGCCGAAAAGCACTCTATCTGCTGCACTTGACGCACAGATTTAACAAAAGCTACTTGACACATAAAAAGCCTTATCTCACGATAAGGCTTTTTTTTGACCTATATCCTCTATTTGACCTGGTTCACGCTGAAGAACCCATCTTACCTATCATTCGACGCATAAAGGTCAAACCTGACCATGGGGCAACTTCCAGATTACTAAACTTTATATCCCAATTCCTGACTCGATTTAATCTATTTCTTAGCCTTAGAAAACCCAAT
>CAYMST010000100.1:0-15873 GCA_964393115.1 uncultured Roseivirgaceae bacterium
CCTAAATAATAACATGCTCCAAACCCCATTCCTGTTAATCAAAAATAGAATCACTGAGGTATTCAACGTTGGTCAAGGCAATGCGACTATACAAGAAGTCCTGCTGGATGCTGGGCAGTTTGAGGACGGCACCAAACTCCCAAATGTTGATCATGCTTGTATGATTCACTTTCAGCCCGTTTTTCTGAAAAACCTGGGAAACGGAGTTCAAGAAGCGATACTGAACTTCCAGCTTAAGCTGTTTAGTGAAAAGGCCGTTTATAATGACGGCGCTATAAAAGACGACGTTCTCAGTGAACACCATGGTTTGGTAAATGAGCTTTACAGAAGTTTTACTTCTTACAAGGCAAAATACAGCGATGTACCTAATGTATCCATTGCGCCAGAAGACGACTATTACGTGCTCAGCGATTTTGTTCGGTCGTCGTATGTCCTGGAGATCCAAGGAGATTATTTAGTCACCATTCAGACGTTTAAAGTAAACTTTAAGGATAAACTAGGGACTACCGTTTACACGCCTTATTCCGAAAACGTAACACTTGATTTGACCACCAACATTCGATAGACTTTCTGAATGAATCTCACTGTTGTTCGTATGTCTACATGAAAAGGTAGAGATTTGCCTCGAAATATAGATTCAGCAGAACGATGCCAAACGCTAATCATTATACCCGTATTATTTGTGCAGTAGTACTTTCATTCACTTGGAAGTATTCATTGCAAGCCCAAGACCATCAAAAAGTCAATGTAGAAAAGCTTGTAGAAACGTCTAATAGCTGGAACGGTACCGTTTTACCCCATTATCCAAAAGGGCAGCCTAAAGTCTCCATTCTAAAATACACCATCCCTCCACATACCAAACTGCATATGCACAAGCATCCGGTTATCAATGCTGGTGTTTTGCTATCTGGAAAGTTGACCGTAATCAGTGAGCAGGAAGATACCCTTTACTTGCGTCCTGGAGACCCAATCGTGGAATTGGTAAACCAGTGGCACTTCGGTAGGAATGATCACGCAGAACCGGCTGAAATCGTAGTATTCTATGCCAACACCGTTAACGGGCCACCGCTTGTCCTGTTAAAACCAGAGGATTAAAGGCAGATAGTCGACATTAAAGCCATTTCCATCTGGATCCCGAACCAAAAGTGCTCTAGTTTAGTTATTTTACACAAGATGTAATACCATTTAAACTATATAACGGCGTATATTTTAAATGGTATAAAATTCAGAATAGTGACATTCAATGAGATAGAAAAGAGAGCTTTTATTAGAAGTCTTGTGGCGTCCAGCGTGTTAATTTTAATCATGTGGCAGGTTAAGTTATTAGAGATCGCATTGGACATCGATTTTGCCTTTCTGGGCATTTACCCTCGAACACTTCACGGCATTGCAGGGATATTCACATCTCCTTTTGTTCATGGTGATATCGATCATTTACTATCCAATAGTTTCCCTCTCTTCGTACTCATCATTGGATTGTTTTATTTCTTTCGAAAAAATGCAGGTGAAATACTATTAGTGCTAACCATTGTCACTCAAGGTTGGGTATGGCTCGTAGCAAGACCGGCCTATCACATTGGAGCAAGTGGTGTGGTCTACGCCTTATTTGGCTTCATTCTACTAAGCGGTTTTATTCGGAGAAGCAGGGAAGCACTAGCGCTTTCTGCCGTAGTGTTGTTTTTATACGGCGGTATGCTGATTGGCATCAGTCCCATGCCTTCGAAACCTGATATGTCCTGGGAAAGCCATTTGATGGGTCTACTTGCCGGCTTTTTCGCTGCTTTTTTCTATCGTAGGGCACAGATTAGCGGACTTATCAAAGAAGAGTATGATTTTCAAAAAGAGCAAGATGATCCTGGCGCTGTAAGTTTCACGGATAAGTCCAAGCACATCGAGTTTGTCTATTACCTCAAAGAGGATAAAGAAAACGAAGTTACGAATTAAGCCATTTGATAAAGCGCTTAAACGGATTCAATTTCTCCTGCTCTACTTTTTTGTTGACCGGTTTTTTCTTCTTGGTTTTTATTTTGCTCTGTGACTTTGCCTTTTCCAGCTGCTGCTGATAGTGTTCCGTCCTCTCCTTCTTCTGCTGCTTCAGCTGCTTTTGCTTTTGTCTTTCCTTTTCGCGTTGCTCACGCTCACGCTTTCTAGCAATAGGGTTACGATCTTGTTTTTTGGATTTTGATTTGCGTTTTGGTTTTCGCTCTTCCTTCTGAGGTTCGTCTTGGTTTGTTTCCTCTTCGGCCTTGGGCTCGGGTTGTTTCGGCTCAGGTAAATCAATCTTACCTAGAACTTTGACTCCTGGGAGGGATACCTTTGGGGCGCGAATCACCTCGGCACCTGCTAGCGCATGTAATTCTGGTCGACTAAGGTCGTCCTGATCTTCGATACCTTCTAAGTTCAGTTCTTCTTGATCTTGATCACTTACGCGTTCATCGCTAAGATCAGCCTCCGATTCGGCAACATTTTCAATGACAGGTCCTGATATCTCAGCTTCGGTAGTTTCTATGAGTTTATCACTCATCTCTAGCGCTGTTTCCTCTATTGCCTTTTCTTCACTTTCCGAGCTATCTTCTGAGGCTTCCAAGTCATTTTCTTCCTCTTCATTTACCTCAAGCGTCGTTGCCATCTGGTCAACAGGTTCAGCCTCTGTCGGTTCTAAGCTTAACTCGTCGGAAGTTTCTTGTGTAGTGGTATCAGAACCAGATTCATCCGAGTTAGTATCCTCATTTACCTCAATGACATCATTCTGTATATCCTGGTTAACTTCTTCAGAACCTCCAGCAATGGCCTGTTCAACTTGAGAGGGCTCAGGATCATGGGACGACACCTCCTCGGTATCAACCGGAGAAGCATCAGTATTATCCGCTTCCTGCTCTGCTGGACTGGTATCAGTATCTGAGGGGAATACAAATTCTGGTGCAAATTTATCAATAACCTTCTGCACCAATTCTTCATCTAATTTAGTATTCGAATTAATAGGGGAAACCTCTTCTTCAAGAAATCCGATTATACTACTCGGCTGAACCCCTATTTCACGTGCTAACCTCCCAATTCTCACTGACTTATCCATTTCCACGCAAATATAAAAGGCGATTGTCTAACAAGGCAATCAACATTTAATTAAAAAATAATTGAGTTTGTTCCAGATCATTACCCAATGTGTCGCACCCGATGAGATCCTATTAAGATTATCGAATTAAATCCGTCTCTTTCAGGTTTTTATTGACCGCATCCAAAAAGACTATGGAAGCATCTATTTTGAAATTCAAAAACATGTTTTTTAGCAGCTGTTCCTCTACATCCATGCTTTGTGATAAAGCTGCTCTTCCTTCCTCAAAATCATTGGAAGCCACTTTTAGGTCCAGTACCGTTCGGATACCCACATCTCTAAACTTCAAATAATCTTCGCGTGCCGCTTCTGCCAACTTTGCCTGTCCCACCCAGTCCATGACCTGCCTAACCGGGAACGAGGTTTTGAGCAAGAGCATAATAAAATTATATTTCGATAAGTTTTGGATGTTATCGATGCCTACCTCTCGAAGTTGGATCTTATGCACTTCATTAAGCCCTTCGATATACGAGAAAGGCATGTTGTCTAGTCTCGTATTCCGTCTTAGCACGATGTTTTTGACCACCTCAATGAAACGCTTATACCTAAAATGAGGACCAAACCCTGCGATAAAAGACCAAAATAGAATACTCTCACCATTGGTGAAGTTGGCACCTCGGAAGAAGACGGAAAAAGAGAAGACCACTAATATGATGATCGCATTCTTCACGCACATTTCGGTAAGCTTAATCGGGATAAGATTGTTACGAATAAACAACCTAAAGATAAAAATAAGCCCGCCGATAAAACTCCCCAACAAGGCAAACCCTACCATAGCCATGGTTCTTAAATAGTTTCTGATTTGTGGGTCCTCGGCGATTTCCCAATAGGCCTGACCGGAAAAGGCGAGAATAGACTTATACTTTGGTTTTTCAGTAGAGGGCTGATCCATAGCCTCGTTATCGGAGGAAACCAGTGAGTCGTATGACCTCACAAAAACGGTATCTTCTACTTCCTGAGTTGTTGAAGGTACTATTGTGACCGCCTCCGCTTCGTTGGACAAAATGGAACGTGAATTCCCAAACATCAACCAGAAACCGAGAATAGCAAATAGTACCAATAATCCCGAAGGGAACCAAGCCAGCCAATGCTTGGATCTATTGCTGAAGGTCACCGACTCTTCATCAACTTGCACTTTGCGCAGGAAGTCTCTTAATTCATCCTCACTACGTTTTCTGCGCTGCGTATATAGGACCGGAACCACGATATAAAGTGAACTAAAGGCTGCCAGTAGTATGAAGCCTAATAGCGCTACGCCGTCGGAAAATGGTATTAAATTATGCATAATACATGATTGAGATTCTTTTAACTGTTATTTTTCTGATAGAGCAACCCTCCATTTTTACTGATTCGATTTTTCACCTCGCCCTCTCGTAGTAGTTCGTCCGCCAATACCCGAAGTGTGGCGTTACCCAGCCCCTTAAGGTCTTGATAGCCGTCCTGTTCTGCTATTCTAGTCTTGATCTTGGAGATGGAATAGCCTACCCTAGGGTTGTTCTCCAAAAACTCGAGTAGCTTCCCCTTAGCCTTTGACACCTTCTCTTCACTGGTTGGAAACGCCATTGGCTCTACTATCATGTCCGTTTCTTGACGAGGATGTCCATCGAGATGATTAGCAACAGGTTCCGTTTCGCTTAACCTGCTTTTGTATTTTTCCACCTCATTTTTGAGTTGGTTAATTACCTCTGCATAATCTTCAGAAGACTCCTCTACTTGCTCTTGCAAGGCTCTTTCTAATTCAATATTGCCAATCTTAATCTTGCTCCATGGAAACTTCCCCAATAATATTAAAGCCGCTCCAAGACCAATAATCAAACTGGATTCGAATTCCTGTGGACTAGGTAGATCTTCGATACTAAAAAACTGAGCTAAAATGGTTGAAAAACCCAAGACAAGTAAAACCAATCCTAGTGCGGTAAAAAGGATCTTAACCCATGAGGGCATATCCGTTACTTCTTCTTCACCTCGAGCTCTTAAGATCGTCATCTTTACTTTAGGTTTAGTTAATTCATTTTTTTTCTAATCCCTTCAGCCCACTTATCAACAGCGCTTCTAGCGTTTTGAAAACTGCCGGTGACACCGTCATTTCTTCCGAGAAACTTATCAAAACGTCTTCTCGCTCGCACTATAGGGCCTACAGCGGCATAGTCCATTTGCTCGTGGATGATATGATTGCGAAGCACCATAATCTCCAGATCCTTTCTGCTCAATTCAATGGAATCTGATGTGAAGTAAAACTCAACTTGTCGCTTACCCCCTCTGGTAGAGAACATTGATTTCAGCGTATCTCTGTGAAAAATCGTAGCACGTATAGAATCACCATAGCTCAATATAAAAGGGTAGTCTGATACTTCCTGTTGGGTGACAACACCGTTCTTGTCAGCAACTCTTAAACTGACCTGCTTGCCAATCTTTAAGGTGTCTAAGACCAGCGATAAAGCTGTTAAATGCAATGTATCACTGCTACCACAATCGAAATAGGTATTATCAAAAACCATTGACGTCATTACTTGACCGGAAGCAGACAAAGCAAAATCCGTAATAGCCAGACATTCCTTAAAAGGCTTCTGTGGAACATGATAACCCATTAAGCGATCCGCTGTGATTAATGAATCTATGTGTACACCATTCCGAATAGGATATAGCTGAAAAACCTCTTGGTAAGTACTCCCCTGACGGTTGTAATATTGATACCCTGTTCTTTCCAAAATATCATGTACAAAGTCATTATAGTCAGTTAAGTAGTCATAAGGTGACGTAAAATAATATGACATAAACCCTTTAGGAGTCAAGTAGTCTACAGTCTCATGATCGATATCTACATAATCCCATCGCGTATTCAGCAGATCATCTAACTCATTCTGGTCAATCTCACCGTCTTCCAAAATACTTGAAGCTGATTTAGTATAGTAGTTAAACGTTAGCCCACTTAAATCAACTTTATCAGAGTATAGCTTTTGTCCATTCATCTCACTTAAGAAATCTCTCAGTAAGGCTTCACGTCTCCGTCGTACCAGTGAGTCTTTTTCTTGACTTATTAAGAAAAGAGAATGGTTGACTAATGAATCAATTGCCGCAACTTCTTCGTCATCAATCACATCATCACTCAAAATGGTCTCTGGATAGAAGTAGATTTTCTCTGGGTGAAAAACGACTTCCTTAACTTCATCATTGAGTACCAGATTAAAAAAACCAGACAGCACTTCTTTACCGTTGACTTCTGCACTTTTAAGAATACCAGACGACCTGGCCACTTTTTCTAGCTTTTCAATACACCTAAGCTTCACTTCTCTTACAGTCTCGAAATCAACATCTCCCTCGGACATGAAAATTTCAAAACCAGGCACCCCTCTTTCTGGAATAAACCATGGGTTTATATCTACATCCAACAGCTTTGGCGTGGCATTGAAAACATGTATGGTTTGTCTTCCTTCATCGTATACTAAGTTACGCTCATCCAGATTACCGAAATCAAAACCCGCTTTTACACGCCCCCTTCCTAATATTCCCAGCTTGATTTTTTTAAAGACCTTTCTTCTGTAGGTATCAAAAAACTCGTAGTAGAAAGTTGAAAAACGCTGGGTGTATCGAGTTCCGGATGGTAACGTAATTTGTTTCCATTTCCAATTGAGGTATAAACTATCCTGCCCGGTCAGGGTGGCATCATTCCTTTTGTCAGTAGCTATCCATTGACCATTAAGCCATAAAATACCGCATACCTGTCCATCTTTTCTTTCGCAATTGAACGTGCTGAATACGATTTCTTTTCTGAGCTCATCGAAAGCGAGCTTGCGTTCCGAGTGATTGGGCTGATCTACACTATTCAGTCGAGCATTAATGATCTCTACTTCCTTTCGGATAATTCGTATCACCTGCTTTCGGGCGTTTCTTTTATCCTTTTGTATTTTGTTGACCTCGTATTTTTCATCAAATTCATACTTGTTTAGATAGCAAAATAACACGTCATCCAGGTCCAAAAGTCCGGACTCTGATTTACCATAGAAGTTTGCATATACATCAGTGGTCACTGCATCCAGGTAATCATCTTCTTGTTTTTTCTTTTTGCTTTGAAATATTCTCTTGATGCTGATCTTCCACCATTTTCTTTTCTTTTTGACCGGCGGAGGGGTGACCTGAAGCTTTCTCTGCGCCAGACGGTCAAAGATTTCACGCCGTAGCTCTGAATACCGCCGAATACTAGAAAACTCAACGAAGGCTGTATCGGTTAATTTCAACATGGCATCCTTATATGAAGACACCACTTCTCCATAGTACTCCGCGGTAACCAGCTGCCCTATTTCTCTGATGTTGGTTACCAGATTAGCCGTATTCCTCACCTTAAGTCGACTTCCAAAGATGTTAAACGGATTGGCAACGAATATCAATACAATCAAACCTAACCCGATAAGCCAGTTTAGTACAGTTTTCCAATTATTTAATACCAATTGAATCATACACTCTGATCAGGTTACTTTTTGGTCTTTCTTTGGACCAATCCGTTTAACAATTTATTCTTGATAGAAATGGTATCCACCTTCAAACCGGGCTCATATTGTATATAAATCCTTTCATATCCGAGGGAGGATAACAATGCTTGCAACATGGCATTTGTCTTTTGCTGCGTAGTTTCTACCACACCCATTTTATCCAAGTTATTTCGGATATCCAGCTCCGCATTTCGAAAGAGCTTCTCCTGTTCGTATGGGTCAATTTTATTAAAGAATGTTTCTCTATTTAGCTCGGGGACCAAGTGAAAGTCCTTTGGATGGTATGAGAAATTAATGACTTCTACTCTCGGTAGCTCAATAGAAATCCCATCCTCATCAATAAACTTAATTTTCTCGGGATCGATTTTCTGTAGGTCAATACCTGTCTTCACTACGGCTTTAGTAGTGACTACAAAGTGAGCTTGCTTAACCCCCAATAGGCGTCTCATCCATTCAAAACCCTCTGAGGCAATCACCATCTTCTCAATGGTAAACTCCGTTGTTGCCAACTGTGATGCGCGTTGGATCTTACCCACCACAAGCCCGCGCTGATCTTTTTTACAAGACGTCAGCACAACGCAGAGCAATACCATAAAGAGTATTTTCTCTTTATACATACAAGCCGTGGGACTGAGTTCCGTAAATCTCCCTGACCACATTGAAAAGACATTTAGCGATTCGCATTTGCCCTGACTCACTCATCAAAAACTCTGCTTCAATCGGGTTATCGAAGAATAGGTTTTCCACGAGAAATGCCGGGCAAGCCGTTTTTCGTAGCACGTAGAAGTTCTCTTCCTTATCTGCATCTCCATCGACCATATCCTGTCGAAACCTAAAGTCTGGGAATTCCTTTTTGTACCACTTAATGGCGATATCCGCTAAGGCATCACTTTTAGTCTCTCCACGACTGGTGAATACTTCAAACCCTTTTGCCTTCGGAGATCCAAGTCCAGGGCTTGCCACAATTCCTGATGCGTTGCTATGTATAGACATAAAGTAGTAGTTTCTATTGGCAGAAAATTCTTTATTGGCCAATTCCACTCGTTTCCTAAGCGTCAGGTCCTGTACATTGTTGACTGTAAACTCTTTGTACGGAATACCATTTTCTTTGAGTAACTCAATAAGTTTTTTACCGATGGCTCTATTGATCACTCCTTCATAAACATGCGTATCTTCAATATGATCTGACCCTACAAACTGATATTGCTTACCGCCAGCTAAGCAGAGATATTTACCGTTTTCATCTAAACCACCATGACCGGCATCAATAATCGGAATAAGCCCACCAATTGGCTTTGCCGGCTCAGCTTCTGAGCGCGCCAATACTGTTTTAAAATCCGATACTGAAGTCAGCACGGCAGGTGCATTCGGAACAGACTGTGGAGTATTGACTACCGTCGCAGGAGGTTGATTATCTATTTGATAATCCAAATCATCCTGATCCAAGTCGCTAGTAGGAGAACCACTATTCTGTGATTGCTGATGTCCTGCTGCTAGCTTATACCTCAGATAATCCCCTTCTCTACTCGCATTCCATCTTTTTTGAAGCGTCTTTAAAGACCTGTCTCCAAAATAGAAGGCAATCATCATCAAGAAAGCCGTTTTGAAAAACTCGAAGTGATCCCAGAAAAAAGAATCATGGCTTAGCTCACTATCCGCACCGAAACTTGCGATCAACAACCCTACTGCCCCAAAAAGTAAGGTCAACGTAATCATCCCTCTTACCGTACCGATCGGCAATCCAAAGGTCTGACTCCTGTAAGGGTTAAACTTAGGAGCTTCTAAGTCTTCTTCATTATAGGGCAAATTCTTTTGCTTCCTTCTCTTAGCATCAAAATGCCGGTCCCAGTCTTTGTCGGTCCATCCATAATTGATATTATAAAAATAGACGGCCCAAACGAAATAGCGAATGAATAAACATGCCCAGACAATAATGACCAGTAATCCTAGCGCTTTGAAGAGCTCTTGCTGAATAATAAACACGTAAAGAGATGCCAATATGCCTATCACCAATAGGATAACAGAAACAATATTCCCGGCATCGAAAAACTTTCTTCTGTAAGGATTAGAATAGTTTCCTTGGTTGGTACTTTTATCGCTCATCGAATTGAATAGTGTTTTTTAAATTTAGTTTTTCAAACCAGTCTTCATCCAAAATTCGAATTCTTACCGGCTTATCCGCTTCTAAAAGAGGTTTTAGTTCTTTATAAAACTGTTCAAAAGTCTTTTTGGAATTGTATATCAAGTTTTGTTCACTACTGGCATTGATACTATCAGCTACCAACAGACATCCATCAGTATGCTCATGCGTACTTCCATTGTGAATATAAACTCCCCTATAATTGGGGACGTTGCGAATATGAATATGGTACTTAAACCATGGTCGAGTTTTTCGGTATTTTAGGGTCAGACCTGTTTCCACGCGGTTATAGCTAATCGGATAAGTACCAGCGGGAATTCGTGTTTGATTAGGGATTTTCTCATCATGATGTGCGTCTTCTAGCGTGTAGCATCGAAACTTATCATTTATGTATAACAATCCTAAAGTAGACAGTTCATCGCTGTAATAACGTATAACTGTTAACGTCGTTCCTTGGTAATCATCATGGGGCAATAATTGTGTATCCATATTGGCTGGCACCACTTTCTGTTTTTCCTTTTGTGTCAAGGTCGTGGGTGCAACAGGTAAATTTGGGGCTGGAGCGTTCGACTTTACTTTTGGCTCTTGGTTTGGTGAGGTAACAACGGCAGGTTTTCCTGGCTTTACAAATAATCTCGATAGGGACTCGGCTCCATTTCGCAAAGCAGCAATAATAGGTCCTATTAAGCCAACTATCCACAACCAAATATTCTCTAATGCTTCTGGATTATATATGAATAGCAGAATAGATATCAATAGCAGTGCTACAAAAATAAATGCTAGAAATTGCTTCAATTTCGTTAGTTTTTGGTTTTTCCTCAGTGTTTGATCTTTGGCTTGATCGCAACTAAGTTACCACAATTCAAAAAAGAATTAAATAGAATAGGATTTTTTATACATATACACTGAGCTAAACTAAGAAATGCACTTCTGTATGTACATGTTACGGCCTCATTGACATTTGGAACGAAACAGTACGTAACTTTGTAGTATCTGTTGGATAAGTTTCCAATTGATGAGATATTACGCGTTCACTAAACAATGAAGATCACTCCTGCTCAAAAACGCCTGCTGCAAAAGCTCGCTCCATATCCGATCATTTGGATATTTGGAGGCGGTGTATATGCGCTGGTAGAATATGGTATAATTGGCAATACGGGGGAATATCCTGCTACTGGTCAGGAATACTCTTCAACAGCCACGTTGTTTAGCGTCGGTTTTCTTTCTGTTTTTATGGGACTATTCATCGGAACACTGGAGGAAGTTTTCTTTAAACAGCATTTCCGTCGGTTTCCCTTTTTTCCAAAGATCATCATCAAATCGGTAGTATACCTATCGATTGTTGTGGTGCTGCTATTTGCCACATCATACGCTGCTGGCACACTCCGGGGACGACCATTTGGAGACCCTGAGCTTTTGGAAGACACGCTCATATTCTTTAACAGTTTCTCTTTTATCAGTGTGGTTGTTTATATAGGAGCGATGATTGATATCAGCTTATTCTTCTCAGAAATCGTGGACTACCTCGGCTTAGATATTGTCGGAAACTATTTTACGGGTAAATATTCAAAACCAGTGGAAGAGCGAAGGATCTTTATGTTTCTCGATATGAAAAACTCTACGGGGATCGCCGAAGAACTGGGACATCAGCAGTATTACCAGCTCGTTAATGATTTTTATTTTGATATGACAAAGCCAATTACGAATACGTCTGGCGAGATCTATCAATATGTAGGCGATGAGATTGTAATCTCTTGGAGAGACACCGAGCAAAACAGCTTAAATAGCATTAAGTGCTTCTATGACATATTAAGTTCCATAAATTCCCGTAAGCAATTTTATACCGCTAAATACGGCTTGGTTCCTTCCTTTAAAGCAGGATTACACGTAGGGGATGTCACACGCGGCCAGATTGGTGTTATAAAACGGGATTTGTTATTTACTGGTGATGTTCTCAACAGTACTTCTCGTATACAAGAATTATGTAATACGCTAAACACCAATTTTTTGGTTTCTTGTGAACTTAAAAAACGAGTCGAGAGGCACGACTTCAAGTTTCAGTTAAAAGGTTCTTTTGCGCTAAGAGGTAAACATGAGGAACTTGAATTATTTACGGTTTGTCCACCAGAATCTAGTTTGAATCCCTCATTACTATCGGTGGCGGCGTCCTGAGTAGGTCATGGCCTCGCCTTTTCCGAAACCATAACTAAATCCGAAAGTAAAATACCTCCCTCTAAAGCCTGAGTTTGACAAGAAAAAGTCACTTTGCTCTGTTGTCCATACAAATCTTCGTGAAGCAAACACATCACGTATACCTAAATTGAAGATTACCTTACCATCAGACACCTTTTTTCGCAATCCTAAATCCGCAAAGGCAAGGCTATTTCTTTTTCCTTGGACCGTTTTATAAGCTGACAAATACTGGGTGTTTAATTCAAAATCGAAGTTTTTAGGCAGGTTAAGTTTCGTCATCAGTTTTGCACTCCAGCGATTGCCTTGGAAGTCAAAGCTAGTGGTTTCAAACGCGCCCTCACGGGCAAAACGGTTATAGTTTATATCTCCATTTAGAGAAACCCATTTAACGGGGCTATACTTCGCATTTAGCTCTACACCAGTCGCCTTATTAGTACCGATATTAAGAGGACGAGACACATTTCGACCATCATCAAAAAAGGATACTCTCTCAATGACATCTTCGGTATATCGATGAAACACACCTGCGTTTAAAGAAATCCATCCTGTTTCCAGGATAGCCGTTACTTCATAAGAGTCGGTAAAAGATGGCAGTAAATCAGGGTTTCCTAGGCGGACGTTGAAGTTATTCCGGATATTGAAAAAGGGATTTAAGTGCCAAAGTCGCGGACGGAATATTCGCTTTGAATATCCCATTTGAAAAGACAACTTTTGGGTTGCTTTTACAGAGGCATGAGCACTAGGAAATAAGTTTGTATAAACGATATGATTCGACTCATTAGTATTGGTCAAAAGCGTATTCAAATTGGTCCGCTCCATTCTTAACCCCAACTTAAGTCCCCAAGGTAACTTTTCATACGCCGCTGTAGCGTAAACACCTAGTACTTCTTGATCGTACTCGAAGTTATTTGTTTGGGTACTGTCAATGATCCAGTCCTCGTCAACAAGGTCCAATACCTCATAGTCATTTCCAACATCATTAAATACATATTGAGTTCCAGATTCGATGGTTAAGTTTTCGCTGATAGGATCTGTATAGTCCATTTTAAATGTATAATCGGCTTGTTGGAACTTCGTGGTGATTTGCTGACGGTTGAAGCTCTCGGTCCCAAAAAGAAGTCGATGATCAAACGCAGACGAGAGGTCTTTCCCAAAAAACCTTCCTAGCCCACTAAACAGCAGTTTGTGTTCTTTATCGTCCGAAAACTGTTTTTCGTACTGTAACTCATATTGCCATTTTGGATTGGTAGCGTCAGTTTCCTCAAAGCGACTCCAAGATGATTGTAGCTCTTGATCAAAGACGCGATCGAAACGAATTTCTGATGGCTGATCTTCAATTTCGTATGCAAAACTTCCTGAGAGAGTTAAGGTATTTAATGGATTCATATAATAATCAGACCCCAAGGCTATGTTGTAAAATTGTTCGTTTCTAAAAGACTCACTTTCCTGAGCAATCTCCGTATTTCGTATGAGGTCTCGATTTATGGATTCACCTTCTCTGGGCAAGGATCTGTAGCCAGCACCCATTTGGGTAAAAAGGTTAAACTTTTCCGTACGGCTATTCAAGCTTAATCCGATGCTGTGGTTGGCCGGGGAACCCGTATTGAGCGAAAAAGATCCATTAACGCCTTTCTTCTCTTCCTTTTTGAGTACAATATTCAATATACCAGAAGTTCCTTCAGCATCATACTTAGCCGATGGATTGGTAATCACTTCGATTTTCTCGATCATATCGGCGGTAATACTTCCTAAAGCATTGCTTCCCTCATCGGCTAACACTGATGGTTTTCCATTGATCAGAATTTGCACTCCAGAACTGCCACGGAGGCTTATCTGTCCTTCAATGTCTACAGTTACCGAAGGTACATTATTCAAAACCTCCAAAGCTCCCATCCCTGTCGAACTGATATCTTTACCCACGTTAAAAACGCGCTTATCGAGTTTAAACTCAGTGGTGGACTTCTCCCCTACCACAGTCACTTCGTTCATAAACTGTTCTTCCGCCACAAGAGAAACCGTCCCTAGGTTAACAATACCCTGTTTTACCAAAATATTCTTTATTCTCTTTGCTGCATATCCGATGAAACTAATTTCCACTTCTATGTCCGAGGTCTTTGTTGGCAATCGGAATCTTCCTTCGTCGTTAGTGGTAGTACCTCCAATAACTTTATTCGTGGACGGTTCTATTAACGCGATTGTGGCATAGGGAATGGCTACGTTTTTCGCGCTATCCAATACTTGTCCTGTAACCGTTATTTGACTTGGCTGGGCATAAGCTGCCTGCAGCGATAGTACGAGTAAAAAACAGGTTCCTAGCCTAACCCAAAGATTCATGACGTTTTGAAAAAGTAACTTAATCCACAAAGTAAACTAGTTATTTGTAGAATCGAGGGAGCACATCGTTTTTTAAAACGACAATTATGAGTTTGGACGCTTTAAAGTACTCCTAACACTAAGATTATCTATTTAGAAGGTGTATCATCGAAAATAACTGCATTAATTTTGTAGCGGTATGGCGAGGAGAAGTTTTAAGCGTGTTGTCGAGTCCGTAGAGATCGGTGACATGGCAGGAGAAGGGAAGTGTGTAGCTAGAATTGACGGGCAAGTTGTTTTTGTCAAAGATGTTGCACCTGGAGACGTAGTCGATATACAAGTTTACAAGAAGAAGAAGAAGTTTCTTGAAGCATACCCCACTCGATTTATTACTAAATCTAAACTTAGACAAGATCCTTTTTGTGATCATTTTGGTATGTGTGGTGGTTGCAAATGGCAGCATATTGGCTACGAGACACAACTGCACTACAAACGTCAACAGGTCATTGACAACTTCCAGCGCATCGGAGGACTAGCGTTTCCTGAGGTCATGCCGATCGTACCCGCCTCCCCTACTCAGTATTACCGAAACAAGTTAGAGTTTACATTCTCTGACCGCCGATGGTTTTCTAAGGAAGAGATAGACTCTAAAGAAGAGAACCTCGAGGAGCGCGGCTTGGGCTTTCATATCCCTCAGATGTTCAATCGTATTGTGAACATTGATCACTGTTATCTACAGGGTGACCCAAGTAATGCCATTCGCGATGCAGTACGTAAGTTTGCCATCCAAGAAGACATTCCATTTTTCAACCTGAACACTCAAGAGGGAGTATTGCGAAACCTAATCATTCGAACCTCTACGTTGGGTGAAGTAATGGTGATCTTGCAAATCAAATCGGAGTCCGAATCGACCGTAAGACTCCTCAATCACCTGAAAAACACCTTCCCCGAAATCACTTCTCTACTTTATGTGGTGAATACGAAGAGAAATGAAACTTTCCATGACCAGGAGATCAAGTGTTTTGATGGAAAAGATCATATCATGGAGCAGTTAGGTGAAATGAAGTTCAAAATTGGTCCAAAGTCATTCTTTCAGACCAATTCTACACAAGCCAAAAAACTCTACGATGTAGCGGTGGAATTTGCGGACCTTAAAGGGGATGAAGTAGTATACGACTTGTATACGGGTACTGGAACAATCGCCAATTATGTTTCCCAAAGCGCTAAAAAAGTAGTTGGTGTCGAATACGTACCTGAAGCTATAGAGGATGCCTACGTAAACTCGGAGATTAACAGTGTTAAAAACACAGACTTCTATGCTGGTGATATGAAAGACGTACTGGATGAAGCTTTTATCCAAGAACATGGGAAACCAGATGTTATTATTACCGACCCTCCACGTGCTGGTATGCACAAGGATGTAGTTGACATGATCAAAAGAATTGCCGCTCCAAAAGTGGTCTATGTGAGCTGCAATCCAGCTACACAAGCCAGGGACTTAGAGCTGATGGCCGACCTCTACGAAATCAAAAAGGTACAGCCGGTAGATATGTTCCCTTATACCCATCATGTAGAGAGTGTTGTTCTATTGGAATTGAAATAGGAAATTTGGACTGGAAAGCAAGAAA
>CAYMST010000101.1:0-8132 GCA_964393115.1 uncultured Roseivirgaceae bacterium
CAACGAGAAGATCAAATATTATAACAATCTCGGAAAAATGAAATATTGAAAAATCAGGAAAATAATTATTAAATAATTTATAAATACTTAAATTCGAATATAGAATATCAACTTTATGAAGTATTTGGAACTGTACAAGAACATATATGACCCTAACATTCTCTTACTGCACAAGGGGGATATATCATTTGATTTAATTTCTATTGTCATAGAAACACTGGAAAGCAGTGTAGATACTGTAGAGAGTGATCGAAAAGTCAAAAAGAAATTTAACCATCTGATCACAGAATCTTTCCAAAACTTAGGCCACCATGCTAACAAGCACGGAATCCCTAAAAATTCGGAAGTGATGATGGTAACCAAAGAGGAAGACCACTATGCAATTACCACAGGTAATCTCATGCACAACGAAAGAGTGGTTGAACTCAAGAAAACATTGGAAGAGATCAATTCCAAGGACCCTGATGAACTTCGAAAAATGTACAAAGAGGTTTTGTCTAACGAACAGTACAGTGACAAAGGGACTGCTGGTCTAGGGTTCATTGATATGGCCAGAAAAACAGGCCAAAAACTAAAGTATGATTTCTACGAGATGAATGATGAGTTTTCATACTTCTCATTCGAGATAAAAATTGTCAAACAACACCTAGTGAGATAAACGACGTCTAGCTTAGAGTTTGTTAAGAAATGTAAATAAAAAAGCTTCCCGAGGGAAGCTTTTTTATTTACAAGCCTGTGTAACCCAGGTTCCACAGTTTCATCAAATAATTTTTTAATCGACCTGTTATCTACAAGTAATAAATATTCGAAGAATCCGGTTTATAATTATGAATTTTCGAACTATTGCTAAATAACACAGGCGCCCTCGTTCAATTTCAACGGCTTTTAGTGATATTTGCATATCTAGCGTTGAGCGAATATGAATTTGTTGAAGAAAAAAACAAAAGGATTTAATAAACCACAACTTGTAAAGAAAGCGGGGCTGTACCCCTTTTTTAGAGAAATCCAATCCGAGCAAGGAACGGAAGTCATTGTCCAAGGAAAGAAGTCCCTAATGTTCGGCTCAAACAGCTATCTGGGATTAACTACGCATCCAAAGGTTAAAGAAGCCGCCAAACAAGCCATTGACAAGTATGGAACGAGTAGTGCTGGTTCCAGATTCTTAAATGGAACATTAGATATACATAACGAACTTGAGGAACGAATTGCCAAGTTTGTGGGTAAGGAAGCAGCCATCACTTTTAGTACCGGCTTTCAGGTAAACGTCGGAGTCATTCCTGCCTTGGTGGAAAAAGGAGATCATATCATCATTGATCGCTTGAACCATGCCTCTATAATTGAGGGCGCTCGGCTGTCACAAGCCAACACAGTGATATACCGGCATAATGACATGGCCAATCTGGAACAAAAACTTAGGTTGATCGGAACCGACAAGTTTAAGCTTATTGTTGTTGATGGCATCTTTAGCATGGAGGGTGACATCGTCAAACTACCAGAAATAGTGGCCTTAGCAGAAAAATATAACGCTAATGTCATGACAGATTGTGCTCATGCCATAGGAGTTTTGGGAAGTAAGGGACAAGGAACCCCTGCACATTTTGGTCTTACCGATAAAGTTGACTTGATTGGAGGCACTTTCTCGAAGTCATTGGCATCACTGGGCGGATTTATAGCCGGTGACAAACAGACTATTAACTACATCAAGCATCATTCAAGGTCATTAATATTTAGTGCTAGCATCACCCCTGCCGCTGTCGCTTCTACTTTAGCTGCGCTGGATATTATAGAGAACGAAGATGAGCATATTAAAAACTTATGGGATAACACAAACTATATGCTCAATGTAGTCCGGCAAATGGGTTTTAACACTGGCGACGGTGAAACACCCATTATTCCTATATATGTTGGTGATGATTACAAGACCGCACAGTTTACTAAAAAACTCTTGGACGAAGGCATATTTGTGAATCCGGTATTTACCCCAGCTGTACAGCCCGGAGACACTTTGATAAGACTGGCCATAATGGCTACACACTCTAAAGAACAATTAGATTATGCAGCAGATAAACTTTATAAGGTCGGTAAAAAGCTAAAGCTTTTTGATAAAAGTAAACAAGGTAAGGCCTTCGATTATATTAATACAAGTTCCGATAAATGGCCGAGCAAAAAAGAACTAGAAAAGTTCTGATAACCGGAGCTAATGGCTTTTTAGGTAGTCAGTTAGTTAATTTTGCTGCTCAAAATGGATATGAGGTGGTTGCGATGGTCAGAGATTCGGCAAATACTTCATTGATTTCATCTAATGGCTGTGTAGAGATCGTCAAAACAGATGACGATTACCTAGCACAACTAAAAACTATCCTTTTAAATCAGAAATTAGAAATTATAATCCACTGTGCTGCACTCACCGCCGCGCATAGCATCGATGACTATGAGCGCGTTAACGTCATGTTAACCCATAGGATCATTGAAATTTTGGAAGGCCTAAAATTCCCAGGACAGTTCGTTTTCATGTCTAGTTTAGCAGCAATAGGTCCAAGTACAAATACGCCGATTACCAGTAAAACCGATTACCATCCTATTACGCCCTACGGACAAAGCAAGCAAAAAGCGGAAAAGAGGTTAATGGATTCTCCTATCAATTATTTGATATTAAGACCAACAGCCGTTTTCGGCCCTGGAGATAAAGACTTTCTGCAACTATTCCGATCCATACAGATGAGATTTGAAATGCCGTTACGGGTACCCGGTCAAAAAATAAGTTTAATTTATGTAGATGACTTAGTAAAAATAGTCTTTGGATTATGTAAAAATGTAAATCGAAGGAGTATTTATAACATATCAGACGGTAACACCTACTCTCCTAGTTACTTTAGTCATATAGTGTCTGAGAAGTTAAATAGAAAGAGCTTAAAGCTCCCTATGCCTCCGTGGCTAGCTATGTTGGGTGGCTATGTTCTCTCTGGGTTATCCAAGCTTTTTAAATTTAAAAACCTCTTAAACCCACATAAAATAAACGAACTGTCTAAAAATTGGGAAGTAGATATCGAAGAATTAGCTGAAGACTCGGGTATTCATCAATTTACTCCAATAGCAAAGGGTATTGAAGAGACCATTGACTTTTATAAGAAACAAAATTGGTTGAGCAGATGAGTACTATTGAAATACAATTCGAAAATCAAAAAACGGTTCGGGCTAAGCTCTACGATACACAGACTTCTAGCGCACTGCTAGATCAATTGCCGTTTTCGGCAGCTGTAAACAAGTGGGGTGACGAAATATATTGTATTCCGGCATTTTCTTTTCCCTTAGAAGCTTCTGCCACCAATGAACCAGAAGTTGGACAACTAGGTTTCTATCCCGATATGCCTGCTTTTTGTGTTTTTTATGGCCCTACTCCTATTAGTTCAGGACCGAAGCCTGTGGCTGCCGCGAGAGTAAATGTATTTGCAAGTTTAGTTGATATTGACATTGAATTATTGAGAAAAGTAACTGATGGTTCTCAAATGACGGTGACTTTAGTGAAGGAGTAATCCTCTACAGGATCCGTTACTTGACAAGGCCTACCAAGTATTGTCCTGTCTCCTCTTCGTACAAAACTTGATGGTTGAGGTTCATGTTGCTCAAGGTAGATTTTAAGGTTTCCTGATCTACGTAAAGCCATGAAAACCATTCACCTTTTATTCCTTTATACCTATAGCGGTAAGATATCTCCCCGAAAAAACGTCCCTCACGCCTTGGGATACCAAGATATGAGACGTCTGAAGAATCAAATAATAGTTGTCCATTAGGGTTTAGTAACGAGAGTAAACGCTCGATATAACGAGGGAGTTCATTCAATGTACCAGCTATGCCTATTCCATTCATCAACAAAATAATCGTGTCGAATTTCTGATCTGTTTGGTAGTCCAAAAACATCGTTTTTATTGTGCTCAGTCCCCTTTGCGCACATATTTTCACACACGCAGAAGAGCTATCAAGTGCCACCACCCCATGCCCATGGCGTTGTAATATTTCAGCATGTACACCCGTGCCGGCACCGACATCAAGCACGCTACCACGACATATGCTTAAGGCATAACTTTCTAGATCAGATAGGTCGCCTTCTTCTCGAAAAAAAACCTCTACAGGCATTTCTTCAATTTCTGAATCAATAGAAGACTCTAGCCATAATGACTCCTTACTATGACCTTTATGGTAATCTCGTAAGGCTAGATCATATGGATCTGTTATTTCCATTTTATTCCTAGTGGGCAATGATCTGAACCAAAATAATCATTATAAATTTCCGCTTCTTCAATATTCCCCAAAGCCGATTTGCTCACTAGAAAATAATCAATACGCCATCCGACATTTCGTTCTCTAGCTTTAAACCGTTGGTTCCAAAAAGTATATTTCACCTCCTCAGGGTGTGCATTTCTAAACGTATCCACAAAACCGTGATCTATGAAAAGATTTAAGCCATCTATTTCCTTCTGTGTATACCCAGAGGTCTTATTATAGTTTTCTTTAGGACGCGCTAGGTCTATCGCTTGATGTGCAACGTTGAAGTCTCCACATACGATCACTGGCTTTCCATTACCCTCCAAAGATTTAACATAAGCAGAAAATGCTACATCCCATGTTTCGCGATATTCGAGTCTTTTTAGACCACTCCCCGAGTTAGGAACATAGACGTTTACTAGATTAAACTTCTCAAACTCCGCATATATCGCCCTCCCTTCCTGATCATGTTCTTCGATATTAATATCATATTCAACGTTCAGCGGTTTTTCCTTGGATAATATAGCTGTTCCAGAGTATCCCTTTCTTGCTTTGGACGAGTTGACACTTAAGTGAAACCCTTCGAAAGGTGCTAGGGCAGTCTTTGTGTCCTCTACTCCAGCCTTAGTTTCTTGAAGGCACAAAATATCCGGTGATAAGCCTTCTACGCTCTGCATAAACTCCTTTTTCATAATGGCTCTAACACCATTCACATTCCAAGAAACAACATGGGTCATAATATTTGAAAATATATTTTGGAAAGATTAGTTGACAAATATCCACAACTACTTATGAATAATAAAAAGAGTGGTGTGACTTTGTCTTCAACGAAGCCATTTCATTTCATAAAATTCCTGAATAAATGAAAAAACTTGTTTTTATCCTATTGGCAGTCGTAATAACCTTAGCGAGCTGTGATGATAATTCTGATGGATTACCTTTTGGTTCGTCAGGAATCTTTGACCTCAACGGTAATCCTATACCCGATGGGCTAAAGTTACTTTTTACCGCAGAACTTATCCGAGAAACGGAAGGAGACTATATTGTGACACCCCGAATATTTGATGTAGACGTTAAAATCAATGGTCGTGACTATGGTAATTTTCAGTCTTTTCCGTTAGATACGGCATTTATAAACTACTCTGCTAGTAATGAATCGGATCAATTCCTTTCAACACCAGTGAAGGTTCAGTATGGTTTCTTCGCTTCGGGTTCTCAAAGACCAGACACGTTAAACACTATATCAGACTATAAGAAATTCATGAATGACGACTTCGATTTGTCTCCTGGAAGTCATTTTTTGGAGGTCAATGGACTCTCCATACTCGATAAGGATGGTAATGAAGTCTCTATAAGAACAAGGCTCTTTCGATTAATTGAAATTCCAGAAAATGAAACCAACGTGTTCATTGGAAATCTCGAATTTAAAATTTGATCTACATATCCAAATATGATACTATGAACTATAAGTTAATTGCATTGTCACTCATCATTCTTTCAGGAGCTTCATCATGTCAAAAGGAAGCAACTGTTATAATAAAAAACTCAATCGGTCAATCCACGATTACAGAAGTTAATTTCGGTAACTACAGCATTTCAGAAGAGCTACAACCTGGGGATTCAGTGATCAAAGTAATCCGCGAAAGGAAAAAGGATTTTCCGATTACTGGACAGGTATTCTTTCAATTAGTTTCTGGAGGAAGGTTTGCCAATCTAAAAACTCAACAAAATTACTCCGTTGAGGAAGAAGATGAAATCAAGATCACTTTAACAGATAACACTGAAGTACGAAATAGATAATTTCAAATACTAAGTCTGTAGATTCGAAAAAACCTCAAGTGTTTTTGATAGGCGAATTTTAAGTTGAGTCTCAGTCCAAATAGACTTCAAATCAGTATTTATTTGGAATCTATAAAAAGCTGGTTTGAACAACGTATTGATGAATTTTAGTTTCAGTTCCTAAATAGACTTTATTGTAGTTAGATGGATCGATCTGTTAACTCACTATTACACTGGATCTAAAAACGCAATACTAACCGGGTCGCCTAAGAACTTTGGTTGTGTGTTTAACACATAGACATCTAATAGTGCTTTGATACGTGCCAGCAACTCCCGCATTATGATATTGAACTTGCTATATTGGGGATCATTTGCAGCATACGCAGTCGCCGAAACACTAAATGAATCACATAGAAAAAGTGCTCGATATGCATGAAACCTTTGCGTAACAATAATCGCCTTTGACTGGCCAAACACATGTTTTAACCTGACAACAGAGTCAAGGGTTCTAAAGCCCGCGTAATCTAGCACTATATCTTGCTTGGGAACACCTAATGCTACGAGAGCGTTTCGCATATCCATCGGTTCATTATAAGATATACGTCTGTTATCCCCAGACACGACAATTCGTTTTACTTTACCTGCTTTGTAAAGCATTGAAGCCGCTTGAATTCGTTCGTGGAAATAAAGGTTTCTACCGCCTCCACGGCGATATTTACTAGTACCCAGAATCAGCGCAACATTGGTTGAATCAAAGGCCTCCAGATTGGTATGTATTCTCGACTTTGTGGGTACGATGACTACTAAATTACAGCCAACGATAACGAGTCCAATTAATAGCAGGATGACAAACGTAACTTTTATGAATCGTTTGATTTTTTTCATTTAGATGATGGCTTACATAGGTGTGATGTAACGCCTTGGCAATTGATCTAACGGCAAGATCACAAAAAAAGTATTAATGAACGAACTTAATCAAGTACTTCTTCGCTCTATTTCAAACTTTTAAGATAATAGGATATATGTGTATCTAAATTTTTAATAATGGAAGTATACCATTGAAATCGCAATTGATCCTTTTCAATTTCCGATAGCTGCCAATGGGTAGTTGATTGTTTTAGGCGTCTCATAAAATCTGAAAAAATTATAGCTGCACTTACCGAAACATTAAAGCTTTCGGTAAAGCCATACATTGGTATATGTATGAGCTCATCGGCTTGTTCGATGGCTGCATCACTCACTCCAGAAAACTCCGTTCCAAAGACAATAGCGTACTTTTGAGAAATATCAAGTTCATCAAAAGGAATCGACTGTTGGTCTAAAGCCGTCACCGCAATTTTATAACCTTGTTCTCTTAAATGCTTAAAACACCTCTCTGTAGCCCTTTCCTTACGATCATGAAACTTACGTATTGAGACCCAATTCCCAGCACCTCTGAGCACAAATGGATTTACAGTGTAACTGTTTGCGTATTCAATCACATTCACATCCTGTACACCAAGACAGTCAAGTGTCCGAATTGAGGCGCTAACATTATGCGGTTTATACAAATCCTCGAATACTGCCGTAAAATATCTGGAACGCTCGGATAACACTTGCTCGATAACAGTCTTCTTATTATCCGTAATAAAGTCAGAAAGGTAGTTTCTAAAACCAAGCTTTTGCTCGTTGGTCCAATCTTCGAAAATAGACCAATCAACCCCATTATTTTTTTCCTTCATTGAATAATCCAAGCTGATCCTCTTCCTTCTTCACTTCATTGATTACGTCATTTTTGAGGTTTTCAATTTCATCCTTGGTTATCTCTATAGGATTAGATAATTCAATTCCTTTGACATCTTGGCAAACAAATTTATTTCCTGTCGCCTTCCAACCCTTTACTTCAATGTGTTCATTTAGTGAAAGATCCAACTCCGAATGTGATCGCTCTCCTTTCTTCTTATACTTGACGCTTACTTCAGGATTAGGGTGATTGGTCACAAAAGTCAACTGGTTTCCTTTACCTTCGTTTATAAAACTAAACCGTTTATTCTCTGTGCTCGTCTCAATCAAGAACTTCTTAAGGTAGTAAGTCTTGGAGGAGTGATCAT
>CAYMST010000101.1:8148-15356 GCA_964393115.1 uncultured Roseivirgaceae bacterium
CAACGGTTCATCGCTGTGAAACTTAGTGATCAAAACCACCTCTTTTCCTTCATAATGATTTGTGAACTCATAGTTGGTCAATTCATAGGTTCCTTCTTTGTAGATTACCAATATCTTGTCATCACCATTGAATTTACCTACATAAGATCCTCTCTCGTCCTTATTCAGCCTTCCTAATACCTGATCGTACCACAGATTCAGAGCACTAAGTGTAGAGACACCATGAGACTTTAGCTCAATTTTTCTTACTGGATACCGTGTAAGAATATTGCCTTGTGCGCTTCTTCCTTTTATATCGATTGTGGCAAAATCAAAATCAAATAACTTAACTCGAGCTCTTGAGTTTTGTGAAAGCTTAACATGAATGATTTCAGCCTCTCCATTCGGGTTGGCGCTAAACCATACTATTTTGGACCCCTTCTCTCCTTTGGTCAAATCGTACTCTTTGTCACGGGTAATGGCCGTTACAGCAAACCGTTTGACCATAGTTCGTCCCGTTTTCCCGTCGAGATAAGCTACATTATAGATCATGCGTTCATCTCCTTTTTTCCATATTCCAGCATGAATAATATCCCGCCCCATGAAAATTTTATCCGAAATACGAGAAACCATGAATTTCCCATCACGCCGAATGGCAATTACGTCGTCTATATCCGAACAATCGCAAATGAACTCATCCTTCTTCAAACCATAGCCAATAAAACCTTCCTTCCTATTGACATATAACTTCTGGTTATTCGCGGCCACAATAGAAGCTGCGATAGTGTCAAAAGAGGCTATTTCAGTTTTTCTCGATTTGTCTTTTCCGTATTTGTCCTTGAGATTCTTAAAGTACTCGATGGCAAACTCTACGATGTGTTCTAGGTTATGCTCCGTTTGCTTCAGTTCTTCCTCCAGCTTTCTCATCAACTCATCAGCCTTGAAGGAGTCAAACTTTGATATTCGTTTGATCTTTATCTCCGTGAGCCTGACAATATCATCTTGGGTTATTTCCCTGTAAAAGTCTGGTTTGAAAGGCGTAAGCCCTTCATCAATGGTCTCTAAAACCGCTTCCCAGGTTTCACATTCCTCTATATCTCGATATATACGGTTCTCAATGAAGATCTTTTCTAAGGACGAGAATAAGAGCTTTTCAAGTAATTCATGCTTCTTAATTTCTAATTCACACTTGAGCAGATGTACCGTCTGGTCTGTGTTTATCCTAAGGATGTCACTTATCGTTGTAAATTTTGGTTTTTCATCAACGATAATACAGGCATTTGGCGATATAGAGACTTCGCAATCCGTGAAGGCATATAATGCATCAATAGTGATATCGGGGGATTGACCAGTAGCCAGTTGGACAACGACCTCCACATCTTTTGCGGTATTGTCAATAACCTTTTTGATTTTAATTTTCCCCTTGTCATTCGCTTTTACAATCGAATCGATCAAGCTTCCGGTAGTGGTACCGTACGGAATATCTTTTATCGCCAGATTCTTGGCATCAACTTGCTCAATTTTAGCCCTTACCCGCACCTTACCACCGCGCTCACCATCTTTATAATCGGATACATCTATTTTACCCCCAGAAAGAAAATCTGGATAAAGCGTAAACTTTTTACCCTTCAAATAAGCAATAGAAGCATCAATAAGCTCATTGAAATTGTGGGGCAGCATTTTGGTAGAAAGCCCAACGGCAATCCCTTCTACCCCTTGTGCTAACAGTAATGGGAACTTAGAAGGTAGCGTTACAGGCTCTTTCTTCCGGCCGTCATATGATAACTGCCACTCGGTGGTTTGTGGGTTATATAAGACATCCAAAGCAAATTTTGAGAGCCTTGCTTCAATGTATCGAGGAGCGGCAGCACTATCTCCTGTGTTTATATCACCCCAGTTACCCTGAGTGTCTATGAGTAAGTCTTTCTGTCCCAAATTGACGATGGCATCTCCAATAGCTGCATCACCATGAGGATGGTACTGCATCGTGCTACCGATGATATTCGCTACTTTGTTATACCTTCCATCATCCATTTCCTTCATGGAGTGTAGAATCCTGCGTTGCACTGGCTTTAATCCATCTTCAATCGCCGGAACAGCCCGCTCTAGAATCACATAAGAAGCGTATTCGATAAACCAGTTTTCATACATGCCCGATACAGGCAATATATCTTGAATGGCACCTTCGTTTTTATATTCGCTGTTTTCCGTTACTTCGCTCTCACTCATTAATCGTCCTCAGTCTTATATTTCTGCTAACTCCTTAATTAACAGCTTTATTTCGTTGTAATTATCTATTTTCAATGTCTTCTTTCTCCTCCAAACACTTGAAGGATCCTTCCCAATGATCTCTGCTACTTTTTTGTAATCTGGCTCATCAAAAAACTCTCTGGTTACCAGTCGGTCTTGTTCATTCCAATCTTTGATAATCGCTCCATACACAAAAAAACCATGATCCAATGCTCGGGCTTTTACTTCATTGGCCAAAGAAAAATGGAACTTTCGCTTCAACTTAACCAACCCCTGCAAGCCAGCGCTGGCAAGCTCCACTGCACCGCTTTTATCAACTTCAAATTCCCTTACTGCTAGCCTTAGATCCAATGCATAACCCGAACGAACTATTTCTTCTTCCAGATCTACTAAAAACAAGATCGCAGATTTAAGGTTTTCAATTACCCCTTGAAATTCATCCAAGACAATCTCCATCGGTTCGGATAAAATATCAGCATGTCTTTCGTTCATATTTTCCACTAGAGACGAAAATTCATTCATTAGCCTAAGCCCGTCACTTTTTTCGTCATGAATCACTTCTGCACAAACAATACACTTCATGGTTCTTTGGATTTGAAAGTTGCTGAAATCTAATAACTTAATTTGTTCTACGCAGCCTTATCACGGGTATTATCTCCTTTTTCGCTGTCCTTATTTGGGTCCACTTCTTCACTTGCCTTGTTTTTTTCTTCAACCAAATCCTTTTCCACACGAAGCTTATCAATTATGAACTGCTGCCTATCTGGCGTGTTTTTACCCATATAGAATTTGAGAAGCTCGTCAATCTTGGTTTCTTTTTTGAGTATTACAGGCTCTAATCGAATATCATCCCCGATAAAGCCACCAAACTCACTTGGTGATATCTCTCCTAACCCTTTAAATCGGGTAATCTCAGGCTTACCCCCCAACTTATTAACCGCTTTAACTTTTTCTTCTTCGCTATAACAATAAATGGTTTCTTTCTTATTCCTCACCCTAAACAATGGGGTCTCTAAAATGAACAAATGGCCATTTTTAACCAGATCAGGAAAGAACTGAAGGAAATAAGTAAGGATTAAAAGTCTAATGTGCATGCCATCAACATCGGCATCGGTTGCAATAACTATTTTTCTGTAGCGCAGCCCTTCGAGCCCATCCTCTATATTTAAAGCATGTTGTAAAAGGTTAAACTCTTCATTTTCGTAAACTACTTTTTTAGTATGTCCAAAGCAGTTAAACGGTTTTCCTCTTAAGCTAAATACAGCTTGGGTTTCTACACTGCGAGATTTGGTAATGGAACCACTGGCGGAATCACCCTCAGTAATAAAGACCATGGTCTTCTCTTTACGCTCTGCATCACCCCGTTTATCGTCAAAGTGAATACGGCAGTCGCGCAGCTTTTTATTGTGCAGGTTGGCTTTTTTAGCCCTCTCGTTGGCCAACTTCTTTATCCCTGCAATTTCTTTACGCTCCCTTTCGGATTGTAAAATACGCTTCAACAAAGCATCTGCTGCAGCTGAATTCTTATGTAAGTAATCGTCGAGTGCCTTTTTAACAAAATCTAGTATGAAAGTCCGCATCGTAGGGCCTCCGGGACCTACATTTTGTGAACCAAGTTTGGTTTTAGTCTGCGATTCGAACACTGGGTCTTGCACTCTTACCGCAATGGCACCAATCACCGAAGCCCGAATATCCGCCGCATCAAAATCTTTTTTGTAATGATCTCTTACCGTTTTAACTAGCGCTTCTCGCAACGCAGCAAGGTGAGTTCCTCCTTGTGTGGTATACTGTCCATTAACAAAAGAGTAGTACTCTTCGCCATAAGAGTTGGTGTGTGAAAGTGATATTTCAATGTCGGTTCCCTTTAGGTGAATAATAGGATATCGAAGTGCTTCTTCGTCTACTTTGCGCCTCAACAAGTCTAAGAGCCCATTCTCCGAATGGTACTTCTGACCATTGAAATTAATGGTAAGACCTGCATTTAGAAAGGCATAATTCCAAAGTAAATTATCTAAATACTCGGGAATAAAATGAAAGTTCTTAAAAATGGTATTGTCCGGTTCGAAGATGATCATTGTGCCATTTCTCTCAGAAGTATCTCCAATGGCTTCATCCGTAACTACTTCCCCTCTCTTAAACTCTGCAAACTTGGTTTGCTTCTCTCGAAAAGATTGAACCTTAAAGTAGTTTGACAGGGCATTTACTGCTTTTGTACCTACTCCATTTAGCCCAACCGATTTCTGGAAAGCACCAGAGTCATATTTTCCGCCCGTGTTTATCTTGGAAACGCAGTCTACTACTTTTCCCAATGGAATACCTCTACCAAAATCGCGTACTTCCACTCTGTGATCGGTAACCTTGACATTAATGGTCTTGCCATGTCCCATCATGTGCTCATCAATACTGTTATCGATCACTTCCTTTACCAGAACATATATACCATCATCGTATGATGATCCATCACCCAATTTACCAATGTACATGCCAGGCCGTAACCTAATATGTTCTTTCCAATCGAGTGATCGAATACTATCTTCGTTATAATTTACAGCTTCCGCCATTATATTAATCTCGTTTGATCAGTTTGAGAAATAGAGTAATTGAATTTTTCCAAGAATACAATTCAATCTAACCTTAATATTAATCAAGATAAAGGAAAAAAGAAAAGCATTCAAAAACCAGACCGTCGGTATGTCTTAGACTAAAAATTGAGGATGTAGGGATTAATTGATTGATTCCTAATTACTTTTCGATTTTCTATTGATAAAAAAAGGAAATATGACTATCCAAAGAATCAATAAAGTCGGGCCAGCGTAAGTAATGTAGCCAATGTTCATATTATCGGCTTGATCGCGTTGAAAATAGTAGCCTAAAAAGACCACTACCGTAATAAAGAAAATGTCAACAATGGATCTTAGTCCCAGAAACCATGCCTGGAAGTTTCGCTTTCTAGTTTCGTTATTTAAGTAGCGAACGCCTTTACGCTTTGGTGAGAGTATAAGATTTTGAAGAATCGCAAAAAGTGAAGTTATCACCATAAAAGAGGCGATACATATATAGAAAAAATTCTCCCCATCAACTATAAAATCAATACTTCCTTTGGACGATTCTATGATTCTGATTTTAGAATAGACAAAGGCAATACAGATTAAAAAACCGATAGTTGTGAAAAATTTTAGAACTTTGAAAACCTGAACGGCCATTTATGGATTTAGTTTATGTAATTAAAATGAGTTTGCGAATTTACAACAGGATGACAGTTTTTAGATCATTACCCGTATTCATATTAGTAGGAACCCTATTTTTTTCATGCACTGGGAAGTTCAAAATGCAAAATTTTGACTCTAAAAAGTGGTCTTCTGACAAAAATGGTTGTCTAGGCTATAGAGCAGAATTGATAAATGAAATCTTGACTCAAAGGACTAACGTACTCGGCCAGAGAGAAACAAACATTAGGTCGACTTTCGGTCCTCCGTCTAAGCAAGAGCTCTATGTAAGAAACCAAAAGTTCTTCTACTATACCATCTCGAGCGATAGCTGTGGGGCAGAGAATAAGTCTTTAGAATTAAGGTTTAATGCGATTGGGTTGGTTAAAGAAATGAAACTGGTTTCAAGTTTATAAACTATATGGCTCGTTCTAGTTTAGAGTTTAGTTTACCTCTATTCTACTAAAACGAATCCTAAACCTGATTATTCAACCTTGCCATAAGCGCATGTCTTCCATGTAATGTGATAGATATACTTCTCAAGATTTCGAATCCCCTTAAAAGTTATGTCCTTAACTTCATTTTGGCCAAAATTAATGACCTGATACCCTAACAATTCGTCGGAGCCCATATACTTATCCAGTTCCAATTGATTATTGGCATCAAAAAGATGACGAATTTCTTCCTGATATAGTCTGTATACTGCACTTCTGCGTTCAGGTGATTCGAGATAATCGTATTCTACCAGAAATAACAAATACTGTTCTTTCAAGTCTAACTGCCCGTGAGGAACTGCAACTGTGCGCACAGAATCATCATGATTAAACAACAAATTCCTATAAACTAATGGCTTATCTAGAACCTCTTCATTTTCTAGTTTAAATAATTGGAAGATAACTTCATCATTCTTAGTTGAAAAAAAATGCTTATCCTCACTGAGATCAATGGCGTGTATTACAAATTCTACGGAATCATTTTTAGGCTGTGACCAAGCATGAGTAGCAATAAATAAGCAAAGGATTAAGATATTTGATATGTTCATTTGGATTAAAGTTATACTTTAAGAGGGCTTTAATTAATACGTTCTATATAACGTTAAGTATTCTTCAAAAGAGCTTTCAAACACTCATTTAAGGAATTGCGAGACTTATCTAAGGCTATTCCTTAAAGCATTAGTCGAACACTTACACACAGTTATAACGTTTGATCATTAATTCCGTACAAAAATAGTATGCGTGCCGAGTATTTATGGCATGGTATATGGACAATGGCCAAATCTTAAATAATATGAGTACTGTAGATGTAAAAAAAGCGATAAAAGGAGGAGAATTTTTAATAAGAGAAACTGACTCTGAAGAAGTGTTTATTCCAGAAGAGTTTTCGGAAGACCAGAAAATGATGGCTCAAGCTTGCCAGGAATTCTTAGAACACGAGGTGTATCCGAATATCGAAAAAATTGATAAACATGAGCCTGGACTAGCGCAGTCACTACTTCAAAAAGCTGGAGAGCTGGGGATGCTCGGAATTTCGGTTCCTGATGAGTATGGTGGCTTAGGGATGGATTTTAACACTAGTATGCTAATAGCCGATATTATTGGATCTTCCGGTTCTTTTTCCACGACCTATGGCGCTCATACGGGAATTGGTACGCTTCCTATATTGTTTTATGGTACAGAGGAGCAGAAGCAGAAATACATACCTAGGCTCATATCAGGTGAAGCAGCATCTAGTTACTGTTTAACGGAACCAAATGCAGGAAGCGATGCTAACTCT
>CAYMST010000102.1:0-15220 GCA_964393115.1 uncultured Roseivirgaceae bacterium
TACAAATTTGATTCAAACCTTACGGCCTGAGTCAGAAATCAACATAACACCACAAAGGTGTAGATCAAATCAGTATTGGAAATTAGGGGATAACCAAATACCCGTATTGAATTGCTCTAATTAGCTACTCGAAGATACAAGGAATGTATCCTCATTATCCTGTTAGGGAAACTAATCTATTGATATTTTGTGCAAGGTAGTTAGATTTCGAATAACGAACCTTGTTTAACCCTTACTTTCTGCTCAAAGACATGTAAATTAACTACGAAAAATGAAACCAGACCTTCAAATATGAGTATACTTATCTTGTTTTATTCCCTATGTTTGAATCGATTGTGTATACGATTACTTAATTTTATGGGAATAAATAGTTACTCAATCGTCTGTAATTAGGTTTTAATCCAATATTAATAAGTGTAAAAAAAACACGTTTTTATTGTTTTTGCGCAAACGTTTGCATACATTTACAACATAGTTATTCATTAATAGTTTTCAGATAGTTGAAGATGATCAGATTTGTTTAGTTCAGGCAAGGGCGGTGTTTAGCATCGCCTTTACTTTTTCAGCTCTACATACATCATTCATGCCTGGGACTTAATCGTATAGTGCAACTAGAATACAACTATGTATAACAAGGTTCTTAAACTTGATCCTCAAGATAATTTGGTTATCGCTCTTGATGATCTACAAGTAGGCGAAACCGTGTGCGTAAACGACGGAGAGTCATACACTATTCAACAGCGAATTCCTGCGAAGCATAAATTCGTCACTAAAAATTTAAAACCCGACGAAGATCTTTTTATGTATGGTGTTTTAATTGGTAAATCCTTATCTGCAATACCGAAAGGAAGCCCTATTGGAACACATAACGTTAGACATAAATCCTCAGAAATATCTGTGCAACAAAACACCTATACTTACCAAGCCCCAGATATTTCAAAATGGAGGGAGAGAACTTTTATGGGCTACAAAAGAAGTGATGGTAAAGTTGGCACTGCGAATTATTGGTTAGTAGCTCCACTTGTATTTTGCGAAAACAGAAATATTGAAATTCTCAAGGAGTCACTACTTGAACCGTTAGGGTTTCCAAGTGCAGGTAATCATTCTATAAATATAGATCAACTCATTAATAGCATTGCTTCTAATGCCTCAGATGATGAAATTGAATCTATTTCGCTTGATTACTCAAATTCGACCATCAAAAATAAAGTTTTCGAAAATATAGATGGCATAAAGTTTCTTCCACACCAGACCGGTTGTGGAGGCACTCGCGGTGATGCGGAGATGTTTTGCGAGTTATTGGCTGGTTATATCACCAATCCCAATGTAGCGGGTGCCACAATATTGAGTTTGGGATGTCAAAATGCCCAAATACCACTTCTCCAGAATGCCATTGAACGACGAGATCCAAGTTTTGATCGTCCGGTTTACATACTCGAGCAGCAAGCGAGTACTGGAGAAAGAGACTTCTTAGCTTCGGCTATCAAAAAAACTATTGTTGGACTTCGAAAAGTCAACAACATCAAGCGACAACCCGCGCCGCTATCCGAACTGACAGTAGGGTTAGAATGTGGTGGGTCAGACGGTTTTTCTGGACTATCTGCGAATCCAGCATTAGGATATGCTTCCGACTTACTGGCAGCATTGGGCGGAAGTCCCGTGTTGGCCGAGTTTCCCGAACTTAACGGGGTCGAGCAACAAATTATTGATAGGTGCATTGATCAAGACCTAGCAGTAAAATTTAATGGGCTAATGACCCGATACGGTCAGCTCGCCATAGAAGCAGGCTCAGGCTTCGAAGCCAACCCATCACCGGGAAACATCAAAGACGGGCTAATTACGGACGCGATGAAATCTGCAGGTGCCGCAAAAAAGGGAGGTAAGTCTCCAGTTGTAGATGTATTAGACTACGGACAACCAGTGGTTAAAAAAGGGTTGAACTTATTGAATACGCCCGGAAATGATGTTGAATCTACTACTGGACTAGTAGGAAGTGGATGCAATGTAGTGGTATTTACTACTGGATTGGGCACGCCAACAGGAAATCCAATTGCTCCAGTAATAAAAGTATCTAGTAATACTAAAATGGCTGAGAAACTTAAAGACATTATTGACATTAATGCGGGTACCATAATCTCGGGGCACGATACTATCGAGTCAAAGGGAGAGGAGATATTGGAACATATTATCCAGGTGGCTAGTGGTGAAAAAGTTGTAAAAGCAGACACGCTTTTACAAGATGATTTTATCCCTTGGAAAAGGGACATCTCGTTATAATCCGAATTTCAAATTTGCATTCTTGAAAAGAAAATCATGAATAAAAGAACAGAAAAACTTCCTATAAAAGCTATCCAATTTGGAACCGGCAATTTCTTAAGAGCCTTTGTGGATTGGATGATTCATCACGCCAATAGCTCTCATGATTTCAACTTTGGTATTGCCATGTTTCAAAACCTGCCTAATGACTTCGTTGCACCTTTGAAAGATCAGAATGGCTTATACAATGTCTTTTTAACGGGACTAAAAAACGGTGAGGCTAAAATGGATCACTCATTGATAGAATGTATAAGGAAAATTGTAAACCCGTATGAAGAGTTTGATGAAGTAATTTCATTAGCAGAGTCTGAGGATTTAGAGTTTATCATCTCTAATACTACTGAAGCAGGAATTGCTTATCAGCAGGAAGTGTTAAGCTGGGATAAGTGTGCGACTAGTTTTCCAGGGAAGGTGACACAACTATTGTATCACCGATATCAAAAGTTTGCAGGTGATCCGTCAAAAGGATTGATCTTTCTTCCTTGTGAGCTGATCGACAAAAATGGTGAAAAACTCAAAGAAATCATTTCAAGGTATGTTAGTGATTGGAAGTTAGGTGAAGGGTTCGCCCAGTGGTTAGAAGAATCCTGTTATTTCTGCAATACTTTGGTAGACAGAATTGTACCTGGATACCCCAAGGACAAACTTGAGGAAATTCATCATATCCTCGGATATGAGGATAAGATGGTTACCGAAGGTGAACACTTCCATCTATGGGTAATCCAAGGAGATGAGGAGGTGGCGAAAAGGTTCCCGTTGGATAAAATGGGACTCAATGTGATATTCACACAGGACTTGACAAAATACAGAACAAGAAAAGTACGTATTTTAAATGGAGCACATACCTCAATGGTTCCAGTAGCATATTTATATGGAATGACAACTGTCATGGAATCTGTGAATGATGAAGTGATTGGAAAGTTTATACAGCGCTTGATCTTTGATGAGATCATTCCGACACTTCATATGGATACTAAAGAATTGACTCAGTTCGCTGAGGATGTTATGGAGCGGTTCAAAAACCCATACGTAAAACATTTTTTATCCAGTATAGCATTAAATTCTTTTTCCAAATTTAAGACGCGAGTGCTTCCTTCTCTATTAGGATATTATGAGCTAAAAAATAGTATTCCTCAACACATTGCCTTTTCATTTGCGGCTATGCTAGCATACTACAAAGGACAAGTAAAGGGTAGAGAAACGGTTATCAATGATAATCAAGAAGTGATCAATAAAGTCCAAGGATTATGGAGTCGCGTTGACAATCATGAAATAGATACGGCTGACCTAGTCACCACATTGCTAGGTGATAAGGTGCTCTGGAATCAAGATTTAACCTTAATCCCAGAGTTATCAGAAGTGGTCACCCAACACGTAAAAGACATATGCTCAAGTGGAATGGGATCATCAATAACGAACTTTTTTAAATCGACATCTAGGCCTACTGCTGAACCGGTACTTTAAGCCTCTAGCATGAGTTTTTCTACCAGCTGCTTTGAGCCGATATATAACGGTACGCGTTCATGAATATGCTCGGGTTGAATATCTAATATGGGAATTTCTCCGTTTGTGGCGATTCCCCCCGCCTGTTCCATAAGCAAGGCCAAGGCATTGCATTCATAGACCAACCTAAGCTTACCGTTTGGCTGCTTGGAAGTAGCAGGGTACATGTAAATACCTCCTTTAAGCATATTTCTATGGAAATCGGCAACTAGTGATCCTATATACCTAGACGCAAAGCTCTTTTGTTGACAGTCTTGAATGAAAGCTTTTACATTTGGCGCAAAGGAATTCACATTTCCCTCATTTACGGAGTAAGTAATTCCTGTTTTTGGAGCCGAAATCCGAGGATGTGATAGCAGGAATTCCCCTAGTGACGGATCAAACGTAAATCCATTGACACCGCGTCCAGTGCTATACACTAGCATGGTAGATGATCCGTAAAGTACGTAACCAGCCGCAACCTGATCCCTACCTTTTTGCAGAAAATCTGACTCCTTCAGCGATGATCCCACTGGGCTTTTACGTCGGTAAATGGAAAATATAGTTCCTATGGAGACATTGACATCAATATTTGATGATCCATCAAGCGGATCAATGGCTACAATATATTTCGCCTTTTCATTAAGTAAAGTCACGTCATCATCTTCTTCAGATAAGATAGCACAAACCTCTCCACCGCGCTCAAAAGCGCGTTTGAATCTAATATTTGCCAAAACATCTAACTTTTGCTGGTCTTCCTCTTGCACATTCTTGCTCCCCATGGCGCCAATAATATCTACGAGGCCAGCTTTATTGATTTCTCGATTTACCACCTTGACGGCCAATGCCAAGTCCCTAAGAAGTTGTGATAATTCACCTTTGGCAGATGAAAACTCTTGTTGTCTACTTTTGATATACCTATCAAGCGTTGTTCCGATTGGCAACGCGATTCTCGATTGTTCCATCCGGAAAAATTAAATCATAAAATGGCTTGTGCATAGAGAATCGTAGTTTCTGTTTTGGACAGCTGTAACTATGAAATATATCTAATCGAATGACTGATCTATTACACATTTATTATTCAAACGTGTTTTCGCTTCCATGTTGACGTTTGATCACTCAAGAGTATTAACCTATTAATACCATATGGATATTAAATCCTATAATTTGTGGAACACTGACGATTTACATAACTTTTCACCTTAAAATAATATCATAATGAAATCGAATATCACAATATTAACCCTTGCAACATTCCTAGTTTCGTTGGTCACTTCTTGCTCTCAAAAGGGAGGGAAAACGACTGAAGTGGAAGCCGTCACTGTTCCTGAAAAGGTAGAGGAGATCGTTAAGGAAACAAAAGCGGTATGTGTTTGGAACGAGCTTTCTGTTCGAAAAGAGCCTAAATACAATAAAAACAACTATCTCACATCACTGAGTAAAGGTGAAAGACTAACCTCTTTAGGTATAACCAAATATGATAGTGCAGGAAAGACGGAATATGTTAAGGTTAAGCTAAACGATGGTACAGAAGGTTGGAGTAGTCGTTCCCTAATCGTTGACGAAGCGGACCCTGCAGTATTAGCAGTAGAAGCGGCTATTTATAAAAGGCCAGATTTACTCACTAAAACCGATCGTGCTTTTGATCAGTTGGACATTGTAGCAGTAGTTAGTGTTGATGGTGGATGGGCTGAAATCAAAGGGCAGCGAAATGGAACCAATTTTGTTTCCGAAGGTTGGATAAAAAAAGATGTCTTATCTACTGATAACGTGGATATCGCTATGGCCAAATTCATCCGAAAAGCATCTTCCATGAAAGACGAAGATAAAAAAATTGAATCACTCACTGAGCTACTTGAAAATAGTGACTTTCAAAGCTCCAAGTTTGTAAGCGTAGCACAAGAAATCTTAAATGAAATCAAAGGCGAAGAGACAATAGAAGAGACTGTAAGTGAAGTCGATAGTATCGAATAGCCATTCAGTATTTCAAATTCCCAAGAAGGCTGTCAGCTAAAAGTTGACGGCCTTTTTTGTTTCGTCTGAACAACTAAGTATACACGAAAACAACGCGGTATAATCAATACGTTATTTGACTAACGAATAATAAATTATCTACTTGATAAGAAGTTTATCAAGTAGATAAACCCCATGCTTGATCTACATATTATTACTAAAAAAACACAGAATGCTACCCCCGTATAAGTATTCGTGAATAATTTACCTTCGCACCTCATTCATCACCAAATCGGTTGATCCATCATTATATTATTCGGGTTCAAGAATCCCTAATGGGATTTCTATGCCTTTGAAACAATTATTCAATTAAATCAACATAACCTTTAAACCTCAAATTATGAGAGAATTTAAACTGTCAATGCTAACCTTATTGATCCTTCTATTCGGCTCATGGTCTTACAGCTATGGGACTACAAGTACAGGAAATTATTCAGTAATGGTTGGATCGATGTCTCAAACTGTTCAATCGCCATATGGTGGCACCCCATTTTCATTTCCCGGCACTTTGGAAGCAGAACTATATGATAACGGTGGATTAAACGTCGCCTACCTCGATAATACTTCTGGCAATGTGAATAATTCCACGCTTCGCAATGATGATGTAGACCTTAAGGTTAGCCAAAATGGAGGACATATTGTAGGAAACAATGCGACTGGGGAATGGCTAGAGTATACCGTCAACATACCAAGTGGAAGTTATTTTTTCACCATCAATTACTCGACTGCGCAACTCAACAAGCAATTGACCCTAAAACTTGGGGATGGCCCTGAAGGCACAAATTTCCAAACACTTAAAGTCATAGATCTTCCAAGTACAGGCGGGTGGAATACGTTTCAGGAATTTATATCGGAAGAAATTGAAATAACCGGTGGGTCAGAAAAGGTATTAAGGCTCGAAACCAGCTCTGGCTACTTCGATATCGACTGGTTCAGTTTCGAAAGTGCAGAAGAAGAGGTTTTCCTCATTCAAAATAAGGGTACCGAGAACTATCTTCGTCCTGAAGGAGGGAATATTGGAGATGAAATTATTGCAGCGACCAACGATAACACGGCTTGGTTTCAATGGCGTCAAATAGACAATGGAAGTAATTTTTATCTTCAAAATGTTGCCACCGGTTACACTTTTCACCCCACCAGTTCCTCTGATGGAGCTACTTTGGAACAAATCGCTATTAATCCTAATGACAATACCATTAATTGGTCACTAGAACTTACCAACGACCAGGAATCGTATTATCTGATTAACCCAACATTTTCCAAACACATCAGACCTCGTAACTTCAACGATGGTTCTTTAGTTGAAACTCGTCCACTGAGCTGGAGAGGAAACTTTACGAGGTGGTATGTTGAGCCTACCACAGTTGCACCTGTCAGCTATTCTTTATTGACTACAACGGTCGGGAATGGGTCTGTCAATCCAAGTAATGGAACGTTCGAGGAGCAGTCTAACATTTCGATCACAGCTACACCGTATAATGGGTACCAGTTTAGTGGTTGGGGTGGGGATGCCACCGGAAACACCAACCCATTCACCTTAACGATGAATGCCGATATGAACATATCAGCGACTTTCGTCCCGATTCCATATGATTTGGTGGTTTCTTCGAGTGGTAATGGCACTGTAACGCCAACATCTGGAAGTTATGACTTTGGTTCAAATGTTACCATTACAGCATCGGCTGCGATAGGACATGAATTTATCAATTGGTCAGGTGATGCTTCAGGAAGTGCAAATCCATTGTCAATCGTAATAGACGAAGACAAAAATATAACTGCCAATTTTTCACCAATTAGCTACCCACTGACTGTGACAACCAATGGTGAAGGGAGTGTTACACCATCAAGCGGTAGTTATGATTATGGCACTCAAATAAGCCTGTTAGCCACGCCAGATGATGGATATCGATTTGATGGATGGTCAGGCGATGCTTCTGGTAATGCTAACCCATTGGCACTAACTGTTGGTGGTGAATTAAACCTACAAGCCAACTTCTCACTTGTTCCATCGAATTCGCACACTATCGTTGTTAGAGCGAGAGAAATAGCTAACCAGGCGGAATTTGAATTACGAGTAGGAGGTGTAACAGTGGGAAGCTCAGCCCTAACAAGCGCATACGCCGACTATAGCTTTACCACATCACTGACAGGTGCCGTACAGGTTTATTTCTCGGATGCTTTCTTACCAAATGCAGATATGCGGGTAGACTATATAACTATAGATGGAAATACGATTCAGGCAGAGAGCCGTCCCATTAACACTTCTGCATGGGGGACAACCTGTGGAAACAGTTCATATACTGAATTGATGCATTGTGTTGGGTATATCGATTTTGGTCCAATAGATGGATCTTTTATAAATAATGCACCAATAATTAATAGCATAGCAAACCAGTCTATAAGCTTAAGCGGTGGGCAACAGACTATATCTCTTTCAGGCATTAGCGATGGGGATAATTGCTCGCAAACGGTGACCGTCAGTGCTTCAAGCTCTAGTACAATAGTATCCACTTCGGTAAATTATTCATCTTGTAATTCTACAGGTGATTTAATTATAACTCCATTGACAGAGGGAACATCTACGGTTACAGTCAGTGTCCAAGACAATGGTGAAGCTCCTAATATTACCCAAACTTCATTTACGGTTACTGTTACAAACAACTCAAATGCGCTACCTAGCCGAGGAGCTAATGTCAATGAGTCTCTGATTCAACGTACATATTATTTAAGTCCTAGCGGAAACAATAGTAATTCTGGATTAACTCCATCAGCAGCGGTCAGAACGTTCAAAAGGGCCTTAAACCTGGCTCATAGCGCCTTGCAGCAAGGTATTCATACAAAAATCTACATGCAAAACGGAGTTTATCCGTGGAGTGGTAACTCGATAACCTGGAATCATGGAAATTCGTCACCAGCAGTAGATGCCGTTTTTGTAATCGAAGGTCAGTCTAAACAAGGGACCATCATTGATGGTAGTGGTGCTTTAGCCTCACAAGAGAAGATGTTTGAAATAGCCAATGATAAGAACAATGTGGTCTGGAGAAATTTTACGGTTCGTAAGTCACCAAAAACCGCCTTTGCTATGGGACAATGGTCACCAATCTCCAATATGAGAAACTGGCTGATCGAAGATGTCCGATTCATTGATAATGCTACTGCGGCTACCACCGCAGAACGAATCGATGCTTGTTTACTATGGAATGTTAGGAACTTAACGATTCAGAGAAGTGAGTTTAATAACAATAGACACGCCGGTCTTTGGCTTTTATGCCGAGACGCTTTACTACTGGACATGGAAGCTTCGAATAACGGGAAAATTAGAAGATCTCAATCAAACCCAGCTGGCATGACCCTTCATGGAGATAACGTATTGGTCAAGGAAGTAAAGTGTAACAATAATGGAGTTCCTGGCACAGATGCACTCTATTGGGGACTACGAACAGACTGGGTGACGGAAAACGTGGATTTTGAAGACTGTGAATTCAATGGCAATACGCATGCGGGATTAATTCTAGAAGTGGTATTAGGGCCTGTACACATTAAAAACTGTGCATTTAATAACAACTGGAACGGCATTCAGATAGAAACGAGTTACAATGTTTTCATTGAACATAGTGAAATCAAAAATAACGGAGGAGAGGCGATACGTTTTACGACCAAATACCGAGAAGGTGGTGTGTCGGATTGGCCAGGAGCTGGATCATTCAATTTACCTGTAGGAAGTTGGTGGCACACCTCTCAATATGAGACTATTATGGGTGGTGTTGAGGACATTAAGATCCATAATTGCATTATTGGAAGTTCTTCAGGTAACGCAAAAATGTATGGTAAAAACACGGTAGCCTCTGACAGAGATTACTATGATCTAATGCTTAATGGTGAACTTGATTTAGCCAACAATCAGTATTATCATCCGTTTTTGACTAATGTCTTTGATATCGACGTTAGGCCTAACTTTCAAACACTTACGAACTTTGCACAGTGGAAAAATACCGCAGGTACGGACTTCACTTCTACATTTACAACCACTAATCTGACCGACGTCTCACCATTTATTAACGCAAGGCTAGTAGAGGAAAATGAGGATTCTTTTGCGCCAAAGGCAAATTTCAGCCTGTACCCAAATCCTGTAGGTCCTAATGGTTTTAAGGTTAAAACGAGAGGAATTTCGGAAGGTGTAATTCAAGTACTCGATCTTAAGGGGCAAGTCGTTGACTCTAAAAGCTTCTTTAATCAGGAAGTAATTGAATTTAATAAAAGTATGTCTAAAGGCATATATCTGGTTCAGATTAAAACAGGTGTTGGAACAATTAGTAAGAAGCTGTTGGTTCAATAGATCCGATATAACATCTTGAGGCTGCCAATTATGGCAGCCTCAAATTATCCTTACGCATTGCCAACATTTTCCAAAGTCCGATAGAGCACTTTTCGTGCGTTGCTGCGCCGAAGTTCTGTCATGATATCACCAATGATTCCCATTTCAACTTCTTCATCGGCTCTGATCAAAACGATCATTTGATCTCTGTAAGCCTCATTGAGTGTTAGTTTTTGCTCTTCAACCCATCTACCAATATCAGTTACTTCAATGATTCTATCCCCATCAGAAATCTTCGTAATTCCATTCTTTCCTTCTCCCATCGGAAAACCTATATGTAGTTCCTTGACCAAAAATTTCTTCTTCACCTTAGTAACAGCATGAGCATCAGGGATGCTAACATTCAAATTGTTTTCTTTAGGCCTGATGGTTGCTGACACCATAAAAAAGAACAACAATAGAAAGACAATATCAGGCATTGAAGCTGTTGATATTTCTGAATCGGGCTTGGCATTTTTTCGTTTCCACTTCATTATAGTATTTTTTCCGGGTTTGCAATAGATATGTTCATGGGCAATCCTTCTCTACCTAATTGGTATAGCTCTGCTTGTCGAGGATTATCACGATCAAGTCTTCTAAACTCATCAGAACTCAACCCAACGCGTTCTCCATACATTTGATAATAGGCCTCTTTGACTTCATCTAATGCAGCGATAAAGCTTTTGTAATGCGTTCCTCTATTGGCTTTTATAGAAATAATGGCCTTTTGAGGAGTCTCTGATAGCTTCGGATCATTCATAGGGTTAAGTACAAACTCTTTGATATCTTTTGTTAATCCTTCAATAGTACCAGGTTCGTCCTCAATAAGAAATTCATCATTTGAATTAATCAAAATCTTAAAGAGGTTCCGAGTTTTAATTTCTACCTCGCTTGGAGGTACATCAGGCGGCAACTGATTCATCAGTCCCTGGTCCCGAACTAGATTTGTGGCTACTAAGAAGAAAATAAGTAACAGAAAGGCGATATCTGCCATAGATCCAGCCGATACTTTGGGTTCAGATTTTATACGTCCAAGTTTCATCGTTTTTTTATTAATACAATACACTTGGTGGTAAAAAGTCACAGGTCTAATTCGTAATATGTGTCCTTAGAAACCATTCACACTTGGTTTTGACTAGACTGCCGTTGCCCGATAAACTCAAGCGTGGAGCGATGACATGAAAAGTGTTTTGCTAGCAAATACCTCAATTTCAAACAATTATATTTCATTGGTTAGTTAAAACCGATCAATCATCAGAACCTTAAACAATGTAGATTTAGTTTAAATAAGTCATTCGTACGTCATCGTCTTTAGATCAGTTTGTCGGTTGAGCTATTCGGGTTAACTTTCAAGAGCAACTTATTCTCTATACCTAATAAACTAATTCATGATACAACTAGCTAAGTTTGATTCTTTAGCGGAAAAAACACCTACTTACGCATTAGCAGAAAACACAGATTTGGTCTTAGTTCGCTATGGAGATAAGGTCTCTGTCCTTTATGGACGATGTCTTCACCGAGGAGCTTTACTATCGGATGCAACTATAGTCGGTGATGATATTATCTGTGGGTTGCACAATTGGGATTATAGATACGATACAGGAGTAAGTGCTTACAATAACACTGAAAGACTTCATAAGTTTGAGGAGATTATCAAAGACGGATATGTCTATGTAGACCGAGAGGAAATCCTGGCTTACGAAAAAGAACATCCACAACCATTCCAGCGAGAAGAGTATCAAGGAGCATACGCTGACACACATCCTGAAGACACAGAGCCATATACGCGACAAATTGGAGAACTGTCAAAAAATGGTTTGTCTAATGTGGGGCATCATGGATTTACATCAGCCATGGGGGTCGACCGTAACACACTTCCTAAGTGGGAATCACTCCAATTTTTACCGGCTCAACTACACAAAAGACCACTTTTAGACCATGAGCAAGTGTCAACAAAAGTTGTCATTGGTCCTAAAGCTAAGAAACCATTGGTATTAGATATACCCATTTTTGTTTCAGATATGAGTTTTGGTGCGCTTAGTCGAGAGGCAAAACTGGCGTTGGCCAAAGGTGCCGAAATGTCTGGAACAGGAATCTGTTCAGGAGAAGGGGGTATGCTACCCGATGAGCAAGCCAGTAACTCAAAATACCTTTATGAACTTGCTTCTGCAAAATTTGGGTTCTCTTGGGATAAGATGGAAAAGATCCAAGCATTCCATTTTAAAGGAGGTCAAGGCGCTAAGACTGGTACTGGAGGACACTTACCTGGAAACAAGGTAAAAGGTGAGATAGCTGAAGTTCGCGGTCTTAATCCTGGAGAATCAGCCATTAGCCCGGCCACCTTTCCAGACTTCAATGGGGTAAATGATTTTAAGGACTTCTCGGAGAAAGTACGCGAAGCTTCTGGTGGCATACCTATTGGATATAAAATTGCTGCAAGTCATGTAGAAAAAGATATTGCTTTCGCATTAGAAGCAGGCGCAGATTATATAATAATTGACGGACGTGGTGGTGGAACAGGAGCGGCTCCTTTAGTGCTTAGGGACAATATAAATGTACCCACTATTCCAGCACTAGCTAGGGCTAGAAAGTACCTGGATGATCATGGAGTTAAGGATGTTTCTCTAATCATAACTGGGGGCCTACGAGTGGCCGAGGATTTTGCAAAAGCCCTGATGCTAGGTGCTGATGCCATTGCCGTTTCAAATTCGGCACTGCAAGCAATCGGTTGCTTAGGCATGAGAGCCTGCCATACCAACAACTGCCCAGTAGGTATAGCCACTCAAAAAGAAAACTTGAGATCACGATTACTCATCGATAAATCCGCGAAACGATTGCAAAACTTCTTCAACGCAAGCAATGATTTGATAAAAGTTGTAGCCAGATCATGTGGGTATGACGATATCAACAAATTCAATAAAAACGATTTATCAACTTTCGATTGGGACATACACAAGTTGACAGGAGTTAATTATGCTGGGTTAGGTTAATGCCCTAGGCATTTTGTTGGGTTAATTCCTGCCTCTTAGTTTACCCCTTTCTCCGATTACACGAAGGATTATCATCAATAAAGCACTAACAACATAACTCATGCAAACTGTTTGGTACAAAGTATTAGAGGATAAAAAAGAACTTCCAGAAGGACGTGTCATGACTGTCACGGCCGGTCATAAAGGTATTTGTCTGACACACTACGAAGGGAAATTCAGTGCTCTGGATAACAAGTGTCCTCACCAAGGTGGCCCATTGGGTGAAGGCTCTATTGAAAACGGGACCTTAAGATGCCCTTGGCATGGTTGGGATTATCACCCTTGCACTGGTTTGGCACCAGGTTTCGAAGATGGTGGCGTTCCAGTATATCCGTTGAAAGAGGAAGGTGATGCCATCTTTGTAGGGCTGGAAGAGGAGGTTCCTCACGAAACAACTATTTCAGACGTCATGGTAGAAACCATGATCAACTGGGGAGTCACCAAGGTTTTTGGGATGGTTGGTCATTCTAACCTTGGATTTGCTGATGCCATGCGGAGACAAGAGGAAAAAGGCAATCTAACCTTTTTCGGTATTCGGCACGAAGGAGCTGCAGCATTCGCCTGCTCTGCTTATGGTAAGCTGACTGGAAAGCCAGCTGCCTGCTTTACCATTGCTGGTCCTGGCGCCACTAATCTCTATACTGGGCTTTGGGATGCCAAAGTGGATCGAGCGCCTGTATTGGCGCTTACTGGACAAGTTGCTACTCAAGTAGTGGGGACCGGAAATTTCCAAGAAGTAGATTTAGTACAAGCTTTTAGTTCAGTGGCCGCATTTAATCAAAGAGTACAAAAAGATTCTAAGCATGGCGAACTAATGTCATTGGCGGTCAAACACGCCATCCTCAACAGAGACGTTTCACACCTTACTTTTCCTGATGAAGTTCAAGAAACCGAAGCGCCAAAACGATCGACTCCAGCTTCTCCAAACGGTCGAATGCCTAAGTTGCAGATACAACCACCAGAGGAAGCAGTAGCCGAAGCAATGGATAAACTAAAGGCTTCAAAAAGACCGGTAATTATCATCGGGCACGGTGCAAGGTTTCATATGGACCAGATCATTGCGTTTGCAGAAAGTTGTAATGCACCGGTTTTAACTACATTTAAAGGAAAAGGGCTTATCTCAGATCATCATCCATTGGGATGTGGTGTATTGGGTAGGAGCGGAACACCTATAGCGTCTTGGTTTATGAATGAATGTGATTTATTGCTCGTGTTAGGAGCGTCTTTCTCAAATCATACAGGTATCACGGACCATAAACCCACCATTCAGGTTGACTTTGATGCTTTAGCATTGAGTAAGTTTCATAAAATTGATGTTCCCGTCTGGGGAGAGATTTCCGCGACTATGCGCATGCTATCACAAGAGCTGAAAGGAAAAATGAACACGGTAGATCAAAGAAAAGAAATAGAGGCACGATGGGATATATGGAAGGCTGAGAAGACCAAACGACTTGAAGAAGATCATGGCAAAGGATTGAGTTCAATAGCCGTTTTTGATGCCATGAACAGACTAGCTCCTAAAGACGCCGTTATGTGCGTTGATGTTGGGAATAATGCCTATTCGTTTGGCAGGTATTTTGAAAGTGAGCGCCATGACTTTCTGATGTCTGGTTACTTGGGCTCCATTGGATTTGCAGTTCCTGCCGCTATGGGAGCATACGCCGCTGTGGGAAATTCAAGACCCATTATAGCCGTAGCTGGAGATGGAGGTTTTTGTCAGTATTTAGCAGAAGTTACTACCCTGGTGAAATATAAAATGCCTATCAAAGTCATCATTCTCAACAATGGTGAACTAGGGAAAATCTCGAAAGAGCAAAAGGCAGGGGAGTTCGATGTCTGGCAATCCGGATTAAGTAACCCTAACTTTTCGGAGTATGCCACTTCATGTGGAGCTTGGGCCAAAAGAGTATCTACAAAAGACGACTTAAATGAACTCATGTCTACTTTGTTTGCACAAGAAGGACCTTCATTGTTGGAAATAATGACCGATGTTTCGCTTATCTAACTCAGAAAAGCGAGAAGTTTC
>CAYMST010000103.1:0-15190 GCA_964393115.1 uncultured Roseivirgaceae bacterium
CGAATGCCGCTATTGTGACAACCGATATAGTGACCACAAACGGGTTTATTCATACTATTGACGAGGTTTTACTTCCGTCAAATTAAGCGCTCCACAACCTGCAATGAACAAGCTCATTGCAGGTTTATACCATTTAGGCTATATAAATTATCTGAATTCGGAAAGGAGTAAGGAAAACGACTATGCTGTAATAGGTTTCATTGGCCTAATCGAACACTTCATAAAAGTGGGTAAACAAGATTGGATAATAGATAAATGGCACTCGGTAGACCACGTCATTGAAAAAATCATAGAAAGAGAGACTACTATTCCCACGTTTATAGAGAATGTTGAATTCGGGGAAAGAATAATAAAATTCAAAAAAGAATAGATGGGGAAATATTCAGTATATACCATCTATTCCTGATTGATTGTATGAAATAATCAATCAGGAATTTTTAGTGAAATGGAACAAGGTCATTTCGGATCTATTACAAAAAACCTAGCAGCGCTAGGTTTGATAAAACTGGAATATTAACGATCCTTTAGGGCAAGACATGAAGACTAACCAGGTAGTTCCTAAATTACGCTTGCGCTCATCTTGAAAATAATGGGTGTGGTTTCTCTATTCAGGCACTTTGAAAGTATTTGCAATCCCTTCGAATGTAGATTTGAAGGCATCAAAGTCATCTTCCAACGCCGTACAAGTGATGGTATAACCAATATCTTTATGAACAAGTATATAGGTAAGATATTTTAGGTCAAGGTTGTTAAAAGTAGCCAGGAATGTGATTCTCTTTGTGTTAACTCCATCGATAACGACATCTTCCTCTTCTAGTGCTTCAAAACCATTAAAACTACGAAGGCCAACTAATGATGCCTCATAATATGTTTCAAGGCTAGTTCCAGCGGCCGGTTCTTCTGTAATTACCACATTTTCACTGAATATATCTGAATTTCCGTCTAGAGGACTTCTACCAATGACTCTAATAACTCCCGATTCGTTGTTGATTACCTCCCATGTAGCTGGAAAAGTGATACTGATATCATTTGTACTGGGCGCGGGAGTTTCATCATCATCTTGACAAGAACTGGCTAATACAGATAAGCCAATAAGTAGTACGAAGTAAAAAGTAGTTTTCATAATTTCAATTTTGCGCAAACGTAAAAAAGAAATTATGAAATCCTAAACGTTTACAACGTAATTATGCGAGTAAGTTAAAATAAAATGATAATTCTATAAATATTAGAACGAAATTGAGATTCGGATGCAAAGTTTTTCAATCGGACTCTTTGCCGTTAGGAGAGAATGTTTATTGAATTGTTTTACCCGACTATATATCCCCTTAAAAATAGTACCAAGGATGTAATGCTAACCTCTATTACCTTCCGTTTTCACAGAAAATACAATCCCCGACATTCATAATTTGTCGGGGACTATTCAAGCTCTAATGAATTATCTTTTGAATTCTACCGATTGGAATCGAAAGCCCTCCTCGGAACAACACATATTTTTCGGTAATGGCCGTGACAACCTTATCCAGAGTTCTAGAAAACCCATTGTCATCCAAAAATCTCAAAAAGGTTGATTCGTTATATAAACTACCCAACATAGCAGCTCTTTTTAATTCATACATTAATAATCGCTTACTTACATCCTCATGCTCTTCAGATCTTTGCGCTTTATTAGTTCTGTTATCTTGTTTCTTAAATTTGAAAGTATTCATCTTTGATATTCGATTTTAGTAATAAATAGTAACAGTGGTTTTCCAAAAATTTGAATTAGTGGTAATGGCTAAGGATACCATTTATAAACCCTGCTATCAATCGAATAACTTCAATGCACTATGTAAAATATATAGTCTCTTAACAACTGGAATAGCGATGTTGGCGACTATATAGTTTATTTCAATTTGATGGTTTTGGCCGGTAAGTGAGAATTGATTTTGTTTCGGATGTGGTCCCTTGCTTACCTTAAGATCTTGTGTATAGTGCCAGAATATTTCTTCGTGAAAGTCATTTGTTTCTTGTAGTATTTCTGATGATGACACCGGGACGGCCGCAAAAAACAATATGAACATCAGCAGGTAGCCTTTTACCTGATTTCGCTTTGTCCATATGTTTTTTAATCTATTCACAGTATATCTGGTTATGCTGATAGTAACGCTATTGATTTAGTTCTGGTTACATCTATCTAATAAACTATTGCTTTTTGTTGAAATAGTTATACCTTATTTGTCTTAGGTAACACAGGGTTTATCGTATATATCTTAAATTTAATCCAACAAACGAATAGGTCCTAACCTCTTCTATTTAATTAAGTTATGCATAAAATAACATGCTTTTATGTGCCTTTTGAAAGTAAATTGGAAGGCGACATGATAATCCGTTGTTTCTTCAATTTATATCGGTTATCTCTAAACAGACAGGTATAAAAAAGGGGGTATTCAATAACATTGAGTTTAAAATCACACTAAACAACTCTAATTTGGCTTTGAATCCACGTATTGATTCTTACCTTACGCTCTGGTATTTTAAGACAGTTCCATTTCTAACTTTATTGAAAAAGTTGATTTAGTTGATACCGCTATCCATACAGATGTAATGAAAAAATTGTTCCTTCATATTCTCAGGTTACTATCGTTAATCATATTCTTATCTTCTTGTCAAGAGGTTCATGAAATTTATAGCTCCCAGTCATTTCAAATTTATAACGATCGAGTCGTACAAGGAACCTTTAATGCCAAAGTCAATTCGCTAGGGGGGATAACCTCAAATTATACTTCCCCACAAAAAAAGCCCATAACCCGGGAGATTTCATTTAGATTCAGTGTTAACTTAAAAAACAACGAGCTTCCTTATGGTGAACACCACAAGATCATTGTTACACCTAACGACAGTGGTGTTTTTTATTCACCAATCATCCAATTTGGTAAACCTTACTCTGGTCAAAATAGGCGAGGAAAAGAGAAGTTAGAACCATTAACGACAGTTGTCTTTAGAGTTGATCTATCCAGGATCTTTTCTGATTTCAAAAACAAAGGATATTATATCGATATACACGGAGAACGCATTAATCAAGAAGATTTTAAGTCTATTCATATTGCAAGCGATGTATTTCCATTACGAAACGATTATGAAAACTTATATTTTTTTGATCAAGAACTCCTTGATGAAGATCAGGATGGAATATATGAGGTGAAAATCGTTTTCAATCAGGAAGCGGTACTTGAAGAAAATAGTTCAACTTGGGTTCCATCCAGAGACCTCTCTAATTACCCAACTTTTCATAGTGAGATACCAATTCTGAATGCGTTATATGATTTGACCATTGAAGAGACAAAGATGCTCTCCGAATCAGATGGTACTTTTCGAACAGGCGCTAAGTGGGACGGGGTATGGACACGCGATATTAGTTATTCCACTATGTTAGGTCTGCCGTTCATTGACGTGGAAAGAATACAACGGTCGCTACTTCGTAAAATTCAAGATGGAAAAATCATACAAGACAAAGGGTCTGGAGGTTCTTGGCCCGTTTCTTCAGATAGAATAGTATGGGCGATCGCTGCTTGGGAAGTATATAAGTATACGGGCAGTGAAGAATGGCTCAAGCAGTCGTATGATATCATTAAAAGATCATTAAGCCAAGATAGCGCTATCATTTTAGACCCTAAACTTGGTATGTTTCGGGGAGAATCATCTTTTTTAGATTGGAGAGCGCAAACCTATCCTGCATGGATGGATAATGTAGACATTTACAGGTCTATCTGCTTGAGCACAAATCTTATTTACTTCAAGACGTACCTTACGCTAGCTCAAATGGCCGACATTCTAGGGTTAGAGACCGAAAAGAAACAATATACCACCATATCGAATGATCTCAAAAAGAATATCAAAAAACAGCTTTGGATGTCTGATAAGGGATATTTTGCGCAATATCTTTATGGAAGAAACCATCTCCTAACCTCTCCAAAACCCGACGCTCTTGGTGAAGCACTTGCGGTCCTTTTCGAGATAACTGATGGTACTGAAACCCACTCTATCCTGCAAAACACTCCTATTCTAGAGTTTGGTATTCCTTGCATTTATCCTCAAATCAAGGATGTAATGCCATATCACAATAATGGAATTTGGCCCTTTGTACAATCATTTTGGAATTTGGCTGCTGCTAAGGCTAAGCATAATGAAGCCGTAGAACACGGACTAGCGAGTCTGATTCGATCAACTGCCTTATTTCTAAGTAATAAAGAGAATATGATTGCTGAAAACGGTGATTACGCCACATTGCAAAATTCCGACCGACAGTTGTGGTCTGTTAGCGGTTTCCTAGCAATGATTTATAAATTATTATTTGGAATGGAAATCAACCAAAATGGGATATTGCGTTTTAACCCTATGGTACCTAAAATGCTAGCTAATGATATGTATCTCAAAAACCTGGTAATACGGGAATGTACAATCTCAATATCTCTGAAGGGATACGGCAATAAAATTCAATCGTTCATTGTCAATGGAAATGATACTCCAGAACATGAAATTGACCTCACAAAGCAAGGAGAGTATGACATAGAAATCATATTAATGAATAATCAAATACCTAGTAAACAGTTGAATATCATTCGTAATGACTACCAGCCTTCTTTTCCAACTTTATTCGAATCAGACCATACTATTAACTGGAATAAAGTTCCTGAAGCAACAGAGTATGAAGTCTTTGTCAACGGAATCTCACAGGGATTACAAACAAATTGCTTTACAAAAAGGCAAAAAGGTACTAATGAATATACTGTCCGAGCTCGTGATCAAAATGGATCATGGTCTTTTGTATCTAATCCTTTTATTGACAGAAAAGAGGCCATTACACGAGTATCGTGGAGTGATGAAACGATAGAGCTGACCACGGTTAAAAACAAAAACATCGATTTGGTAGTAAATATCGAAAAAGAGGGTGATTATTTGGTTTGGTTCGACTACGCTAATGGATCCGGTCCTTGGAACTCGGATAATAAATGCGCCATTAGAACATTGAGCATAAACGGAAACCAATACCCTGTTATCATGCCTCAGCGCGGGAAAGAGCTCTGGAATTCTTTTGGCACTACCAATCGTGAACGAATAAAGCTTACTAAAGGAAATAATGAATTTGAATTCCTCTTGCTATCCGAAAATCAAAATATGAACGGGAACATCAATAAAGCCAGACTCGGTAAGATGTATTTACAAAAAATGGATAATTAGCTTAATTGGGCCATCAAATAAATATTCTACTCCTTGACCACTTTCCATCTATAACTTTCACCAAAAGGGTTAATGGCTAATAGGATATAAGTCCCTCTTTCCAGTTTACCTATTGAAAAAGACCCGAATGTATCTTGAGGTCTGGTTTTACCAGATAATAGTTGTTCTTTTCCCGAAACATCGTACATGGTGTATGAGCTAATTTTCAACTGATCGTGAAAAAAACCGATGTCCTTAACTGGATTAGGGTATATCCCATTAGACATTCCTGTTTTGATTGGAACTGAAGTGGGTATAGCCGGGGCTACTGGCTTTATGTAGTCAAATCGAATCCGATAGCGTTTGGTAAACAAACTATCTTCGGCCTTCACGAGTATTTCTGTAGTTCTTTCTGTAATTGATCCGCCTATTTTAGAAGCAGGCACGATAGTAACCTTGGCACCACCTTGCGCTGGTTCCGCAGTGAGTCTAGGAACTTCTAAAATTGAGGTGTCCAGATATATAGTCTGAACAGATAGGTGTGCATCGAAGGCACTATAAGCGGTATCTGCTATCCATAGCTTTGCTATTTCTGCGTTGGAGGAAAGTTCATATTGTGCAACAACGAAGTTACGATAATACAGGCCAGGAATCGTTGCGGTATATTTTAAGTCGTAGCCGGGTGCGGAGCCGAGCCAAATCTTATGATCTACAGGTGCATAGGGATATTCACCTGTAACATTCCATTTAGTCACTCCATCCACCATTACTTTAAACTTCTTGTATCGCCATTCTACCCGGATAGTATGCCATGTCGTTGAGTCCCATTCTAGTCCGTTGCCAGTCGGTTCTTCTGAGAAATCACGACAGTCCAAATCGCTACATGTGTGGAAAACGGCCAATGATGAATTGTGCCGGTCTTCGCTATTTCTGGAGCAGCTTATTACCGATTTCATAGCGGCACGGTTTTGACGCCAATGCGTGTTCCAACGAAAGTAGTTTTGTTTGAAATTATTAAAGTATTGCGTCGGTTCTTCGATGCCACGTCCATCGTACATACCACAAAACGCATTGTCACTTCCGTGCTTAGCCTTGGAAGCGTGCATTCCCCGTACTTGAAATTGAATGAATCCTTCTTCAACATTCTCTTCCAACTCGTATAAGATATGGTTGTTATTTCCATCCCCGTAACCAGGTGTCCATCCCTCAGGCGTAAAAGATGCGGGAACATTTGCCGAACCGGTTTCAACAACTTTGCCCTGCATAGTTTGCCCATTAAGTGGATCAAATATGATCGTATCGTATTGTGCAAATACCGGAATTGTAACCGCAAACAATACACATAATGTTAAAGCTGATTTAGACATATTGTATGGTTTAAAATTGTTGTTTTGAGCCGCAAAAATTCACTCCCTCTGTAGATCATTCTTTACTATTTCTACTATATACAGTTGGTGAATGACTATAATGAAGCACTGTACCTGGCAAGTATAACGTGTTCATTATTAAATACTTAATCTTACTTTACAAAAATGGTATTACTCCGTTCCCAAAATAAGCGTCCTTTCATGTGCTGATATTTTGCGAATATGAATAAGTATATCATCGGTAAACCCTGGAGCCTTGATACTTGTAGTATAACGTAAATTGCTGGATGTAACTTGCTCGGAAGAAATACGGTTTAATGAAACAGGATCTACAAAATCTATCACGTATTGACCATCTGGTAATCTTAGTTTGATATTGCTTGCTGGAATCGTTTTTCCAGTCTCTTGAGTACAGAGGTAAGCAATAGTAGTGTTTCGATTTGGATCGGAAAGACTCGACCTTATAATGTCATTTCTATCAGTCATTAACACAGTATTATCCGGATATAGCTCCCAAAACGGTACTGATTCAAAAAACGTTTTTACCGCAAGTAAGTATTGTTGGCCAGGGCCTTCATAAGTCAAATCATTAATTCCTTCGCACCCTTCCCAAGAGTGATATGTCCAGAAAACACCTTCGCAATTAAAAATCCAACTTTGCTTTCGCCGGTGGACGGGATCATCATTCTTATGTCTGTTTTCTCGTCCTGATTCGTTATTAAACGCTGGTTTCCCATACTGACGGACGTTTTTAGCAATAGCTTGATACCAGCTTGATAAAGGATATTCTGGAACTGAGCCCGTGCAGGTGTGTACGATTGCCATGTCCATCCAGCTTTTTGTAGGCCAAACTGCGTTTTCAGTAGTTCCATCAGAGGTGATCACTGGTCGGTGATAAGGGTCATTTTCCTTAAAATATGTACCCGCCTGATCCTGAAAAGCTTCATTTTTGATGTACTCATTTTGTATTTCCCAAGTAAGAATATTGGCATATTTACCAAATCGACTTAGTATCTCACTCCAATACTTTCTTTGTACATCCGATTGTTCATTTGTAAGATGTAATGAAAAGTATATGTTTAAATCAAAGCCAATGCCATGCTCTCCCGCAAGCCGTATACGTCGTTCGACTTCTTCCCAATAACTTTCGTTGAAAGAATGCCAATCGGGGGTTTCTCTATTTCCACCCCAAGGCCATAAATCAATTCCCAAATGATCATAGTAGGGGATACCTTCCAAACAAGCACGAATCACATTGACTCCTTGCTGCTTTGCTTTTTTCAAAAAACCAACAGGGTCCCCACATCCGAAATAGGCCCACGCTGTTTTATTTAGTATAAACACATGCTCACCCTCATTATTCATTAAATGATGAGGATGTCCTTTATCGACTCGAAAGGGAGAGGTCCATGGAGCATCGAATGTTACTAATTCTGAGTGATACAATGCTGGGTCTCGAACGTCATAGCGACCAGAAAATCTTTCCATTAACTGTTCTTTACTTTGCTCTTTTCCAGTATTATCATAAAATACAGAGGTCCATTCGGGTCTTGTAGTGGGGTCTACGAGTGATCCGTACGCCTCCATATTCCGAACATTTAATCGTCCTGCCTTCACATCCCATTTTCCATGATACTTGTCCCATATCTCTCGTTGGTTCAAGTCAAAAGTCTGGGTTAACCACGCCGGTTGCTGATCATCGAGGCGTTTAACTATTTTTCCTAAATGGTCTACAGCGTAATTCCCTCCTTGAAAGATAGACATGATAATCGGTACGTGACTATCAAATGCTCTCGTTGGAGCAATATGATCCATATCATTGGCAATGGATTGATGGAGAATGATATCAGCACCGTTCAAAGCCTCCGCACGAATGGTCTCCGGGTACCACATATCCGAACAAATACTAACTCCGATTTTTATCCCGTTGTAATTGAGCGGTTCCAATGAGTTCCCTTGTGACCAACCCCAGCCAGTTTGCTCACCCAGGTTAGTATGCACCTTTCGGTATTTGCCTACAAACTCACCTTTTTCATCCCAAAGCACTGCACAGTTGTACCGCTTTCCGTTTTCAACTTCTAACATCCATCCCAGTAATGCGGTTTCTAGTTGCTTTGCGAGCTGAGCATATTTTTGATACCATTGGCCTTCTCCCGGTATAGTTTCCGCTAACGAATTGATTTCAGACTCGTTAGGGTAGGGCCATCCGGAAATGGTATATTCTGGAAATAAAATAAGGTCTGGGCGATCTTGTTGCGACGCTTTCTCGGCAAGCCGAGCATATAATTCAAAATTTTGATCAAAGCCAGGGTTAGACTGATTCGAGTAAGCCTGACCCGCTTGAAGAGCGGAAACTGTAAATGGTTTCTTTTCTTTCGTTACCTGAGCATTACTAATAGCTAGAAACCCACAGATCAGAAGAAAAACAGCGTAAAAATATCTTGACGAAAAAGTCATATCAAATCAGTTATCGAAGATCTCATCAATTTTGCCACTCTTCTAAACCCCGTTTCTCCACTATTTAGGACCTTAACGCCTAATGATTTCTCTGGATAAGGGTGATCAAATGAAAATACAGACATAGAAAGTTGAGCTAATACAACAACATCTATTTTCTCTTTTCTCTGAGCTTCATAAATGGCATTTGCGATCGCTTCATTGTGTTCGGTAATTTTCCCTGCCCCTAAAAGCTCAAAGGCATTTTCAACAGTCGCCCCGACGAAGGACACTGATTTTCCAAATCGATTGGCTGTTTCAAGTAATAGCTCTTGAGTACTCTTTACCGTTGGTCCATGCGTGGCAATAACCAATATCTTCCCATCCATTGCAACGGCTTTTTCCATCATCGCCTCATCTATTTGGATGACCGGTACTCCCATTGGTGCCATATGTCTTTTGACATCATTAAAAGCCCTGTTCATGGTAGAGCACGAAATCAGAACGGCATCAACTTTATATAAATCATAAAGCTCTTGTGCATAGCGACAAAACAAATCTATATTGATCTGCGGCGGTACTGATTCACCACGATGGTGAGCCTCCATGAAGTTCAGCTGAACTGCCTCGTTCCCAACGTTGATAATTTTAGCCCCTGGAAGTGCCTTCTGACCAAAATAAGTAGACCACAAGCTGACCCAATTCGAACCATTAACCACTCCAATTTTCTTGCCATAATAGGGGAGGTGTGCGTCGTTACCAAAGGAAAGACTAGGAGTCCCTGTAAGCTGCATGTAATCACCAAATAACTTTTTGATGAATGTATTTTTATCGAGTTTATCCTTCATTATTATCTTTTTCTAATGATCCATTGCTGACTCAAATCATGGGTTCTCTTTCAGCACAAACCCATTTTACTGAATCCGAAGCCATTTTGAGTTCAATAAAATCATGGCTGATATCAACGCAAATACCGCCAGTCCAGCCAGAAATAGAAACACCGGTGTAAAATCCGCTGTTTCGTTGGTCACCAATCCAATTCGCTTGATCACAAAATGGGTAAACATCATCTCGATAAATCCTACCCAAGAAGCAACTGTAGCCACATTTCCTGAAATGATATCTTGTTTAAAAGCATGCTGATTGGCCAAAAATGCACCGATGCCGAATGTAAACAAGCATAAAACGATCAACAGTATCGACATGGATTGATTAATGCTCATCACGACTATACTTATCATAAATATGGTGGACATAATCATCATAAGCCTTCGAGCATTGATAATAGACATTTTTTGGTTTACCCAATACAATACAAGCAGGCCCCCTAACCAAAGTCCTAGATCTTGCATGAGGTAAATGATCAGAAGTTTATTTCCTAATCCTTGATCGTAGGCCACTCCTAGTGATTGCTCTAGGTAATAAGGTAGCCATTGTGTGACAAAATATAAAGATGGTATTATCCCGATGCCGATTAGCGTTACTCCCCAGAATGCAGGTGAGCTAAGGATAGCTGACGTCTTTTGCCAGTTAATGGTACCTTTAGCAGTCCCTATGCTTTCTATCCATAGTTCAGAACGTTTTTCTGGTTTTCGAAAGACCAAAAACCAAGGAATCAACCATAATACACCAAGACCTCCAGAAAAGTAAAACGCATATCTCCAGGTAAAGGCGGTGGAAAAGTAAATCACCATTTTTGGGGCAATCAAAGTGGCGAAAAAAGCTCCGCTGGCAAATATTCCTGAGGCGAGTGTTCGCTCTTTGGCTGGAAAAATTCTACTAATGATCAATATGCAGATGGGGAAATTAATAGATTCCCAAATGCCTAGAAAGTATCTCAACCCTATCAATTGATTAACATCATTTACTATCCCATTGACTATTGTAGTGAGAGACCATCCGATGACCATTACAGGAAAGAACCATCTAATATTTTTGATTTGATCTAAAATAGGGCCGATGAACAAGTGAGCAATGGCGTAGGTTAACAAAAAGGCCGACAATATTTCTCCTACCTGGACATTGTTTAACCCAAACTCCTGACTAATAGGACTCATCGCTGCACCAAGTGTTTGGCGATCCAGGTAGTTTAGGAATGTCGCGAGGAATAAAGTGGCTAAGACAAACCAACGCCAATTTTTTTCATACCAATATTTTAGCTGAAAGCTCACAGGTTAACCAACTCTAGTTTATGGCCTAATAATTTTTTAGCCTTATCGGCGATCTGATTGGGCTGCATACCGAACTGAACAAACAATTCATCAATTCCTCCACTTTCAATAAATTGGTCTTGCACACCAATTTTACTAACCATCACTGGGTGATTTGCACTGATAACCTCGCTTACTGCATCCCCAAAACCTCCAAGTACAGAAGCATTTTCGGCAGTCATCGCACAACCCGTTTTTTTAACCGATTCTATAATAAGGGCTTCATCAATGGGTTTTATAGATGCCAAATGAATGACATCTGCTGAAATTCCATTTTCTGATAATAAATCGGCTGCCTTTAGACAGTGATCGAGCATCACACCCGTCGCGAAGATGGAGATATCATTTCCCTCTCGCATTCGAATTCCTTTTCCCCATTCAAAGGAGTGAGAAGTATCGAATCGCTCTTCTAATGCGTATCGTGTTATCCTAAAGTAAACAGGACCATCTGTTTTCATCGCGGTTTCCATTACCGCTTTCAAGTCTTGACCAGTAGCAGGATCTGCTATTTTAAGATTCGGCATTGAGCGCATCACGGCGATATCTTCTATACTATTGTGAGAAGCACCAGCTCTGCTCGTAGGTACTCCCACATAGCTTCCAGGGATTTTCACATTTAAATTTGGATAGCAAATCGAAATAGCAATTTGATCTAAAGCTCTACGAGAAGCAAAAGCTGCAAACGTGGAGGGAAAGGGAATAAACCCTTCAATGGCTAGCCCAGCAGCCATACCAAATAGGTTTTGCTCCGCGATACCCACTTGAATAAATCGATCACTATATTTCTTTTTAAATAAAGTCGCTTTTGTAGAGGTGTGCAGGTCAGCATCTAAAAATACCATGTTTTCATACTGCTCACCAAGTTTCACCAAGGTGTCACCAAAAGCATCACGCATTTCTGTTTTACTCCCCACCATAAAATATCTCTTTTTCGGTTGTTAGATTTAATCGGCTGTATCCTACTTCTTCATAGCCGTAGTTTCTTGATAGTTCCTTCAGCATGCCATCCGCAATCTCAGGTGAAGGCGCATGTGTATGCCATTTATAATTGAATTCTGCTTGTTCTATTCCTTTCCCCTTCACCGTATGCGCAATGATGATAATGGGTTTTCCGGCGGGAAGGATCCATCGGGCCTTATATAAAGCTTCATTTATTTCTTGTAGATCGTGACCATCTACTTCTAAAACCTTCCAGCCAAAAGCTTCCCACTTATCCTTTAGGGGTTCAATGGTCATCATTTCATGAATGAAGCCTTTTGCCATTACCTTGTTGTAATCTACTATGGCAATCAGGTTGTCTAGTTGGTAATGGCTTGCAGACATGGCTGCCTCCCAGATATTCCCTTCATTCGTTTCTCCATCTCCAAGAATACAGAATACTCTTGATCTTGGATTCTCCTTGCGCCTTAAACCCATTGCCATACCGACAGCCACTGACAGTCCCATTCCTAGTGGACCGCCACTAGCTTCTACTCCAGTTCCACTCAACATATGTGTATGACCTTCAAGCCCTCCAAGTTCGCAATATTTATACACATCCTCTTTGGGAAAATATCCTCGCAATGCCAAGGCAGCATATAAACCTGGCGAGCCGTGTGCTTTTGATAAGATGAGCCTGTCTCTATTCTCCATTTTTGGATTTTGCGGATCCACTTTCATGTGATGAAAGTATAGGACCGTTAAAACTTCAGCCATTGAAAAAGCTCCTCCAATATGACCCCATTGACTGTAGGCAATCATTTCGAGTGCTAAGCGACGAAGTTGGTACGCCGTATCCTGAAGTTGTTTGAGTTCTATAGTTCTAATTTGCGGCACGATAAGTTAGTTTGTTAGTATTATGAAAGTTATCATTGACAAATCAACGCTTACTTTCGAAAGTCTTTAGTTGTACTCAAATCATTTAAGTTGCTATCCTACTCCAAAAGAAGTCATGAGCTTAAGCAATAATGTTTTTAGATCTTCTAAATGGTTTTTCATCAGTTCCTCTGCACGTCGCTCATCGCGTTGAATAACTGCATTTCCGATTTCAATATGTTCGTCCAGCGCTTTACTGATTCGTTCTTCAATGGCGGTTAGTCCTACCTTTATTCTATGCCATTGGAGATTATAATTATCAATAATGGTGCGGATGCGACTATTTCCGACAATAGCAAAAAGTACATCATGAAAAGATTCATCTAAGTCCATCCAATCCACCAACACTTGTTCATTTTTCTGCTTAGAGAGGTTCTTCTTCAGTTTATCCATTTCAGCAACTAGCACCTTCAACTTGGCCCGGTCAGACTCGGATATTTTTCTAGCAGCTTCACTAGCGATATGACCTTCAAGCGCAATTTTAATATTGAAAATTTCTTCAATATCACCACTTGAAAGCTTTAAAACGCGCTTAGTACGATTAGTCGTCTCAATCAGTCCTTCAATCTCTAGCTTCTTCACAGCCTCTCGAACAGGCGTCCTACTCAGTTGATACCGACGAGCCAATTCATTTTCAGTTATGGTCTCACCGGGTGCTAGCCGAGCATGAACTATATCATTCTTAATCTGACTGTAAGCCGTAGAAATATTCTTTTCCATTAGTTATCTGCCTTTCTCATAATGTTAAAAACCTTTGTTAACAAATCATCATCTCCCACATTACCTGGAAATATGATAAGATAAACCCCAGCGAAAAGACTATTGTGAGATAAGCTCAAAATAGGCACTCCTGGGGATATCTGTCCTATTACTAATGCTTCTCTTTCACGCGTTCCATCTGTCAATACCTTATGCGAGGTAATGCCTCCCTTTGATATGATCAGATCGGGCTGGTACGATAGGTTACAAACAACCGCCGCTAAAAAGTCGGCAATTCTGCGACCTGCCAGAGTTTGCTGTTCATAACTACCTGTAAGCGCATAATTTCGTTCTGTATAGACTAATATCGACTTTTGCTTACTCAAACCAACAGATATCTGTTTTGCTATTCTTCTCAGATAGTGATTGTCTAAATCACTCAATATCTTTTTTGTACTTAATTCAATGCTCTCGACACTCGTATTGTTCAAAAGGTGTTGAAGTTGAATACTTGTTTTGTTGACAAATGAACCGGCTACGATCAACGTCGTTTTCGTCGCCACCTTTGGTCTGAAGTAATCAATAATAGGTGTTTCTGTAATGGATCGAACAAATGTCGCTGCCGTCCGATATAAAAACTGTTGGCCCTGCTTTTCTAAGTCCCGAAAGACCTCTGTCATTCGGTCCACATCAGATTCTACCTCTGCATCAAAAACTATGGCTTTACCCTTATCCAACACATTGCTATCCAATAAAGCAGGTTCACAATGAATTACCTCTTCAGACTTTATTGCTCCATTACTTTTTTCCTCAATATACTCTGGTAAAAAGGCGGTAGAATATCCCAGTGTTGGATCTTTAGCGAACTCCGTTTCACTAGCCGGAATATCACCTGAGGCTGTCTTGACATGATGGATACCATTCCGTGTTACGCGACCACCTTCTTGAAAGAACGGCGAAAAAACTACGTGTGAAAAAGGACCTAATGTTTCTTGAATGGCCTTCGTTTCTGCAAGAAAATGACCTCTCAACGTCGAATCGGTTCGACAGATCACCCTAAATGCAAATTTGTCTTTAAAAGAAGCCAATACGTTACCTATCTCAACATATATTCTATAGGCTTCATCAGCGGTATACGCTCTAGAGTTGGTCAGAATGTAGAAACAATCCTGCTCTTCCAAATATTGAGCAACAAGATCCTGTTCCCAAGAAGTCAATAAATAAACATTGTGCATCACCTGACACCCTGTAGGGTCATCATCTAAAACCACGGTTTTTAACTCCTGATTAGTAACGATTGGTGATATGGTATCGAGTTGTTCTAACATAATTTGAATAAAACAAATGTATACAATTTTATCAATAATTGTATACTTAAACCGAATTTTCATTGAACTTTTATATTCTTAATTTACAGACACTTTTAAT
>CAYMST010000104.1:0-8227 GCA_964393115.1 uncultured Roseivirgaceae bacterium
ATTATCTGGAAAGCAGTAGGTTATGGGGTTGTAAGGTCAGGGTAAGATCAAGATTGTATTTTTTAAAGAATTTAACCTGTTAAATCGCTAATTTGTCGGGGTTTTAATCAATTTAAATTTTCCAAATCAGAGTGCTATTTTTTCTTACAAATTTTTGCGTCACCTTTGACTTCGCTCTACATGCGCGAGAGCAAAATATAAACCCGATTTAATAGAGATTTAGAATTATGCACGATCAATTGTGGAAGAATTGTCTTGCCTACATAGAAAAGGAAATTCCTCCTCAAAGCTTTAAAACATGGTTTTCACCGATCAGTCCTCTGCGATATGAGGATGATACCTTGACTATTCAAGTGCCAAGTCAATTTTTTTACGAATGGCTGGAAGAAAACTATGTAACTCTATTAAAACAAGCGCTTAATAGAAGTATAGGGCCACAGGCAAGACTCCAGTATTCGGTAGTGGTGCAAAAGTCCGATCAGGTAAATCACGGCACAAAAAACAGTACTGCGCCAACAACTCACAAAAATGGTCGTGGTGTACAAAACAATGCACACAACATCGCGGAGGTTTCTAGTCCGTTTACCGTTCCTGATGTGGACAATAGCATTCGAGAATCAAACCTTAACCCGCATTATATTTTTGATTCTTTTATCGAAGGAGATTGTAACAGATTGGCGAGATCTGCTGGTATTGCAGTGGCTAAAAAACCTGGAATGACCTCTTTTAATCCTCTGATGGTGTACGGAGGAGTGGGGTTGGGAAAGACACACTTGGTGCATGCCATAGGTAATCAAATTCAAGAAATAGACCCAAGTAAGTTTATACTGTACGTCGCTTCAGAAAAGTTTACAAATCAATTTATTGAAGCCTTAAAGAACAATAAGGTTCAGCAATTCACCAATTATTACCTTAACGTAGATGTACTTATCCTCGATGACGTCCAGTTTCTAAAGGATAAGGAAAAGACCCAAGAGATCTTCTTTCATATTTTCAATCACCTTCATCAAAACGGAAAACAGATTATTATGACCTCAGATCGTCCGCCAAGGGATCTGAAGGGGTTACAAGAGCGTTTAGTTTCACGATTTAAGTGGGGATTAACCACTGATTTGTTGCAGCCTGACTTTGAGACAAGGATGGCCATCATCAGAAAAAAACTCATTTCTGACGGACTGGATGTGCCTGAAGCCGTGGTGGAGTATTTAGCATACACCATTGATACGAATATTCGTGAACTTGAAGGGGTAATGGTCTCCTTGATCGCCCATGCGACATTGGACAAGCGGGCAATCGACCTAGAGCTCGCTAAGCAAACACTGAAGAGTATCGTAAAAGATATCGAAACTGAAGTCGGTATCGACTACATACAAAAAACAGTATCGGAGTATTTTGACGTAAAGTTGGACGACCTCAAAGCCAAGACGCGAAAAAAGGAAATTGTAACGGCTCGACAAGTCGCCATGTTTTTTTCAAAAGAAAACACGAATCACTCCCTCAAATCAATTGGATATCATTTCGGAGGGAGAGATCATACTACTGTGATTCATGCAGTACAAACGGTAAATGACCTTATTGATACGGACTCTACCATTAGGTATGCGGTCAATGAGCTGAGAAAGAAATTTCGTATGAGCTCTCTATAGAAGAGACAATTTAAACGCCGATGGGCCTATACAGGCCCATTTTCTTACCTAAAGAATAACGGATAATAAACCTTTCGTCCTCTTTCTGTGACCCCATAAATCGTTACTCTTCCCTTTATTTTACCTAGGATTCGAGATAGCTCTTCAGGTGAACTAATGGGTACATTATTAATGTCGGTAATAATAAAACCTTCTGGGATGTCTAGTTGAGAGAAAAAACCTCGCTTTATAGCGACCACGCGAATTCCGGATTTTATACCAAGAAGGTCTTTTTCTACCTTTGGAACGGACTCAAGTTCCACGCCCAAATCGTCGGAAAAGAATAGCTCTTTTTTGATTACTCCAGTAGTCCCTTCCTTGTTGGTCAGCACGATTGTAGCAGCTTTGAGTTTACCATCTCTTTTGTAGGTGACTTGTAGCTCATCTCCAGGATATAGGTAACCTATTAATTCTTCAAGGGTACTTTTTGAATCTATGATAGTGCCGTTGGCTTCGAGGATTACATCTCCTTCCTTTAACCCAGCTTTATCAGCGGCCCAATCTTTTTGTGTAAATGAGATCAGTACACCGTTTTCTTTATCCAGTTCAAGTTTTTTAACCATATCGGAATTAATATCCATAAAGTCAGCACCTACTAGTGCTTTTTGTACTTCACCATATTTGATCAGGTCATGAACAACCTTCTTCACTAAGTTTACCGGAACGGCAAAGCCATAACCCGCATACGATCCTGTTCTAGATAGTATGGCAGTATTAATGCCGATGAGTTCTCCTTTCTTGTTGACAAGTGCTCCGCCGCTATTGCCAGGGTTAATGGCGGCATCGGTTTGAATAAAGGACTCAATTGGGAATTTATCTTTTAGAATATTAATATTTCTTCCTTTTGCGCTGACGATGCCGGCAGTAACCGTTGACGTGAGGTTGAAAGGGTTACCAACTGCTAACACCCATTCTCCAACATTCACATTTGAAGAATTGCCAACTTGAATAGCGGGGAGATCATTTGACTTGATTTTGATGACTGCCAAATCGGTTGATGGGTCTTTTCCAATAAGCTCTGCTTCGTAAGATACCTTGTCTTGGATCACCTTGATCCTGTCTGCACCGTCTATCACATGATTATTGGTAACGATATATCCATTGTTTGAATAAATCACTCCGGAGCCGCTGGACACCTGCTGCGACTTTCTGGGTTCGAAGAACCAATCCATCCATCCTCCATTTCGATATTCGACCTCATTTATCGTTTGAATAAAAACTACACTCTTGGTACTTCTTTGTGAGGCGAACACAAAGTCTGATTGCATGGCGGCAGTGTCCAAGCTTCGTGGAGGTTTATGAGCAAAATTGACATCATTTGAATTGGCGATAGCATTAAGGTTGGAATCGACCTTAACCTGTAATGCGCTAATATCGGAAGTTGATTGGGTGTCGCGCTGAGCGGTTTGAAAGATGTAAGCTCCCAAAAAGCCGCTGATGACACTTATCAAAATAGTAATAAGTGGATTTTTCATGAATTGTCTAAATTATGTCGACTATTACGCCAAAAGTAATTGTCGGGTTTATCAACAACGGAGTAGTAACTTTGTTTTTTGAATAATCGCTATTAAAAAATGTTAAAGAAGCTGTTAAAGAAGGAAACAGAAGCTTCTACGTCAGTTTCAAATGAAATTGGGTTTGGAAGCAGAAGCTTTAAGTACGCGAATAGATTAATTGATGAAAACGGTGAATACAATGTAGAGCACAAGAATAGACGCTTTGACCCAAATCCGTACCACTGGTTAATCAATATGTCTTGGCCACAGTACTTTCTGGTGGTAATAGCCATATTCTTTCTCACCAACGTTGCTTTTGCCGTCATATACTTTTTGCTCGGGGTAGAGAATTTGAGTGGGATAGACGAAGCGTCTCCTTTTGAGCAATTTTTGTATTGTGTATACTTCTCCACTCAGACCTTGACTTCTGTCGGGTATGGGTATATAAGCCCTGTTGGTCATCTAGAGAACCTTATTGCTGCACTAGAAGCGACTATAGGCTTGGCAGGCTTCGCGTTCGTAACAGGTATTTCGTATGGCAGATTCTCGAAGGCCAAATCTAAACTTCAGTTTAGTCCAAACGTTGTAATAGCTCCATTTGGAGAAGGAACGGGCCTGATGTTTCGTGTAGTAAATAGCCGAAAAAATAAGCTTATGAATATGGAAGCGAGTATTTCCTTTTCTTTTGTCGACAATACTGTTAATGCAGAGAAAAGAATTTACCGCGCTTTGCCCCTACAGATTAGTAGTATCAATCTTTTTCCGTTGCCTTGGACAATTGTTCATCCTATTGAAGAAGAAGGATTACTACATCAGATTACGCAAGAGGATCTGGTAGAGATGGATGCCGAGCTCATTATTATTATTAAGGGATATGATGATACTTTCAATCAACAGATTCATCAAACACACAGCTACAGATATGACGAATTTGTTGTAGGAGCAAAATTTAAACCAATGTTTGAAACAGATCGACACCATGGTAAAGTGGTCATAGACCTAAATAAGTTAGGTGATTATGAGATTACCTCACTTTGAAGGTGTCTGTGCAGTGCTTGAGCTTAGTTGGAAAAGATCAATTTTGAATAGATGGTAAAGGGAGTAAAATAAACTAACGATACTATTGATCATAAGTGAATTCAGTTTATTAGGATTCTTGAAATATCATTGTTTAAGTTTACCGATATAGTCATTAAATAGTCGAATGAGCCTAAAATCAGCACTAAGCAAGCCTTTTGCTACCTTAATCGCTAAGGAACAAAGGAAATGGTCACAGAGACCGGTTGAGTCTCAAGACAAGGTGCTTCAAAACTTAATCCAAATAGGGCGTAAAACACTTTTCGGTGAGGATCATGCCTTTGGGGATATCAAAAAGTATGATGATTTCAAAAAACTGGTTCCTATTCGAGATTATGAAGGGCTTAAGCCTTATGTAGAAAGGATTAAGAATGGCGAGAGTGATATTCTCTGGAGTGGTAAACCAGCTTATTTCGCAAAAACAAGTGGTACCACCTCCGGAACGAAGTATATACCGATCACAAAGGAATCTATGCCTAATCATATCAATAGTGCCCGGAACGCACTATTGAGCTATATTCATCAAACAGGTAATAGCTCGTTTGTGAATGGCAAAATGATCTTCCTCTCAGGTAGTCCTGTGTTGAGCAAAACAGGAGGTATTAATACAGGACGGTTGTCAGGCATGGTCAACCATCATGTGCCTGCATATCTCAGACGCAATCAGCTTCCTACTTACGAAACGAACTGTATGGAAGATTGGGAGGCGAAAGTGGATAAAATTGTTGAGGAGACGATTGGTCAGGATATGCGATTAATCTCAGGCATACCCCCTTGGGTGCAAATGTATTTTGATAAAATACAGGAGAAGTCAGGAAAACATATCAAGGAGGTGTTCCCAAACTTCTCCCTTTTTGTGTATGGAGGAGTTAATTTCGAACCATATCGATCTAAACTCTTTGAGTCTGTAGGACAGGAAATAGATGCAATAGAAACATACCCTGCTTCGGAGGGTTTCATAGCCTATCAGGATTCGCAAACGGACCCTGGTTTACTGCTACTTTTGAATAGCGGAATATTTTTTGAGTTTATTCCAACGGAAGAATATTTTGATGAAAACCCAGCACGCCTATCTATCGCAGAGGTAGAGCTTCATAAAAACTATGCGTTGATCATCAATAGTAACGCTGGACTTTGGGGATATTCGATTGGAGATACAGTGATGTTTGTGTCCAAAGACCCATATAGATTGGTGGTGACAGGAAGGATTAAGCATTTCATATCAGCCTTTGGGGAACATGTCATAGGCAAAGAAGTCGAAGAAGCAATGAAGCTGACACTTGAGAAATTCAGGGGTGTTGAGATAGTCGAGTTCACCGTAGCGCCAAATGTTAGCCCTGATGCGGATATGCCTCATCATGAGTGGTATATTGAGTTTTCGCAAGAACCGAAAGACTTGGACGACTTCGAAAAAGAATTAAATTTGCAGCTTCAAAAACAAAATACGTACTACGACGATTTAATAACCGGTAACATCTTAAGAGTGTTATCTGTTGTCTCGCTCAAGCGGGACGCTTTTATTAATCATATGAAATCCATTGGTAAGTTGGGAGGCCAAAACAAAGTACCTAGGTTGTCGAATGATAGAAAACTAGCTGACGCCTTGGGCGTTTTCAAGAAATAAAATTTGGAAAAATCTACTAAAAAAAGAATCGCCATTCTTGGCTCAACAGGCTCAATCGGAACCCAGACTTTGGATGTTATTTCACGATTTCCAGACCGATTTGAAGTAGAGTTGTTGACAGCTCGGAATAGCTACGAATTATTAATAGACCAAGCGGCTAAATTCAAACCTAATGTGGTGGTCATTGAAAATGAAGCCCACTATGATAAGGTTTTTTCAGCGCTGGATCCTTTAGAGATAAAGGTTTACACAGGGGCAAAAGCCATAGCTGGTGCTGTAGAAGCCGAGTCCATAGATCTAGTTGTAACTGCAATCGTTGGATCCGATGGTCTAGAACCGACTATAAGAGCAATAAAAGCAGGGAAGAATATCGCTTTGGCGAATAAGGAAACACTAGTTGTGGCCGGGGCGCTGGTTACGCGATTGGCCATGGAAAAAGGGGTGAATATTTATCCTATAGATTCAGAGCACTCGGCGATCTTCCAATGCCTAGTAGGAGAATTTCAAAACAAAATAGAGAAGATAATATTAACCGCTTCTGGAGGTCCTTTTCGCGGAAAGGATATTAATTTCTTAAAAACGGTTAAAAAAGAACAGGCCCTAAAACACCCGAATTGGAGTATGGGGGCAAAGATCACCATTGATTCTGCCTCGATGATGAACAAAGGATTGGAAGTGATTGAGGGCAAGTGGCTATTCAACCTAAAGCCTTCGCAAATCGAAACAGTGATTCATCCTCAGTCGATTATACACTCGATGGTGCAGTTTGAAGATGGTTCAATAAAGGCGCAAATGGGTATGCCGGACATGAGGATTCCTATACAATTCGCATTAACTTACCCAGATCGATTCAAAGCAGACTATCCACGTTTTGATTTTAGGGACTACCCAGCATTAAATTTTGAAAAACCAGATTTAGATACTTTTCGTAATTTACGTCTGGCTTATGATGCGCTTAACACCGGTGGTAATATGCCCTGTGTTTTGAATGCAGCAAATGAAGTAGCCGTAGATCAATTTTTGAAAGGGAATATAGGATTTTTGGAAATGTCTGATGTAGTAGCAAGCTGCATGAGTAAATTGCCATTCATTAAGGATCCATGCTTGGAAGAATATGTTCAAACAGATAAGGAAACCAGAACGGAAGCTTTAGAGTTAATCGGCTAAAAATTTAGAATAGAAATCATAGATAATACTTAGGAAGATAATTCATGGAAGTAGTAGTAATGATAGCCCAGCTTTTGCTTGGCATCTCAATTTTGGTGGGGTTGCATGAGTTAGGTCATTTAGCGGCTGCAAAGGCTTTTGGCATGCGTGTGGAGAAGTATTCCATTGGTTTTCCACCTAAGATTTGGGGATTCCAGTACGGAGAAACGGAGTACTCGATCGGTGCAATTCCTTTAGGCGGGTTCGTCAAAATATCAGGAATGATAGACGAATCACTCGACAAAAAGCAGCTGTCAGCAGAACCACAACCGTGGGAGTTTAGATCCAAGCCAGCTTGGCAACGCCTCATCGTAATGATGGGGGGGATAATTGTAAACGTGATTACCGGAGTAGTCATTTATGTCCTGCTTACCTATTCTAATGGAGAAACCTTTTTCTCTAAGCAGGAAATGAACAAACATGGTATTGTAGCTCACAATTTTGGCGAACAGATAGGCTTTAGGACTGGAGATAAAGTGGTTAACATAAATGGTAATGACTTTGAAAAGTTTTCCGATATGATGAGTCCGGAGTTGATTATGAGTTCCAATGGCTATTATACCGTATTACGCGATGGTCAAAAGGTTAAAATTAATGTTCCACCTGACTTCCTTAATTTATTTTCAGACGAAGATTCAAAAAACAACTTCATAGAGATTCGTTACAAGCACACCGTTGGAGAGGTACTTAGTGACGGGGCGGGATATAAAGCAGGACTAAAAACAGGGGATAACATCATCCAAATAGAGGATCAACCGATTACCTATTTTCATGAATTAAGTGAGGTCTTAAAAGACAATAAAGGAAAAGAAGTTGCTGTTAAGGTTCAAAGAGAAGGACAAGAACATGTGTTAAAAGCAACGTTAAGCGCCGAAGGAAAGCTTGGTTTTTACGCCATTCCGGATATTCGCAAGTCACATAAAGACTACACCTTTGGTGCTTCGATGCAGCATGGAAGTCTACAGGCTTTCAATGTTGTATGGATGAACATTAAGGCGTTTGGAAAGATGTTTCGTGGGGAAGTAGATCCTCGCAAATCCTTAAGCGGTCCAGTTGGAATTGCAAAAATGTATGGTGGTAGTTGGAACTGGGATAAGTTTTGGAAAATGACGGGATTGTTATCCATGGTATTAGCGTTT
>CAYMST010000104.1:8243-15175 GCA_964393115.1 uncultured Roseivirgaceae bacterium
ATTCCCGCTTTAGATGGAGGTCATGTTGTGTTTTTGACATACGAGATGGTGTCGAGAAGAAAGCCTTCTGATAAGTTTATGGAAAATGCACAAAAGGTAGGTATGGTAATTTTGTTAGCCATTATGACCTTTGCTTTCCTAAACGATCTGATCAAGTAGTCGTTAAAGATTAGATTATAATTTCACTCTGTAAAAGGCCGCTTACAATTTTTTGCAAGCGGCTTTTTTGGTTGATAACATTATTTCTGACGCTTGGCAATGGCGTTTTTTAGATTTTTAGCCTTGATAAAATTGGCATCTAGGGCCAATGTTTTTTGACAGTAGGCTTTGCTTTGCTCAAATTTTCCAAGTTTAAAGTAGACATCTGAAATATTGAAGGCAATTTGAGCGCTATTAGGGTTTAAGCTAAATGCGTCTAAGAAATGCTCTAATGCCAAATCAGGCTTTTTACTCAATAGTCTGAGTATGCCAAGACTATTATGCGTTTGCCAGTAATATGGATTTTGATCCTTTGCTACTTCCATATAGTGAATGGCTCGCTTACCATTTCCTAGCTTCGCCAGCTCCAGTCCCAGCTGTAATTTAGCCTTATAATCAAATGGGTTTCTCCTAACCACTTGATCGAAATGGTTTGAGGCTTGACTATATTCTTGTAGAAATTCACTTAGATAGCTCCCTTTGTTTTGAATGGTAGCCAAATTGTTTGGGTCAAAAGAGATGGCTTGGTCATACTGAGTGGCGATTCCACGGGAGTATGTTGGTAGGTATGTTTTTAAAGTGTCTCGTATTGCGATAACCTTATTAAGTTGTGTGTCATTGTCCAGTCGATTGATAAATGGTGCTTTGCTCATCTTTCTGCTCATGGCATCAGCATCTAAGTATTGATCATATAAAGTGTACCCGAGTTGTCCTGCAACAAGGTTTGGGGACACTATTTCTTTTGAAGAGATAGAATTGACAATACCTCGCTTGACCATGGTCGACTCTATTTCTGGGAGAAAAGCTCCCGCTAAGAGATAGTTACCAAGAAAGTTGAAATGAACGTGTTCCCAAAAAATGGTTTCCCCTAAAATACTGTCTGGACAATATTGCTTTAGGTGGTCATCGGGAGAAACAAGTACTGCATTATGATCATCCGCAACCTCTGCAATGATGGCGTTGATTTTTGAATCTGCCCGAAACCGAAGAGCATCATGGTCAATGGCTGACTTAAAGTACTTGAGCGCTTCTACTTTCGACCCCGTGTATTGAAAGCATTTTCCAAGTAGATAATGGTTTTCAGCATATTCTGGATCAATATTTAAAGCACTTTGAAGCTTTTCGACGGCTTCCTTGTAATTTCCTTTGTCAAATAGCTTTTTCCCAAGTTGAAACTCCTTCTCCCAAAGTTTAAGGTTTTCTGGAGCCAATTCTTGTTGATGCAATGACATTAGCGGAGCACAGTGAGATTGGTTGACGCTAACCTGAGATAATAGTAAGTCGATCTCTTGGTCAGCGGCACTTTCTACCATCGATTCCAGATTTTCTTGAAAATTACTGTATACCGTCTTCATCTGTGGACTGGATTGCCGAAACTGATGCTTAAGAAACATAGCCATGCCTCCCCATTCTGAATTATTGGGAGAAGGAGAAATACTTCGAAGCATAGATTCTACCAGTTGCCAGGTTTTTGTAGACCGTAGATAAATACCCGCTCTTAAAAGAGAGGAGTTATAGATGTACGGAGTTAATACAGCTGTTGGTCCGAATGGACCAACTACTTCGTTATTACCTAAGTAGATCAGAAATAGGTCTGGGTCATATTGAGTACATTCATCAACCATAGTGCGTACCACATTAGAGTTGATAGCAGTAACCGCGGTATTAATGATTTCAAAATTTATCTCAGGATACCGGTCTTTGAGCATAAGGTTAAGTGACTTGCTAAAACCAAAGTCACTATTTGGATCTCCAAAGGCTGCTGAAGCTCCAAACACAAATATCCTAAACGTATTTTCGCTCTTCTTCGCAGGGAAGAAAAAATGCTCGCCAGAGCGAGCGATCGAAGGATCAAAAAATCTCCAAGCAAACTTATGATTGTAACGATAGACTTCATCTTTTCCAATGGAGTCCTTTAGAACTAGTTGGACAGGATATCCATAATTAAACAGTCGAAGTCCCAATTCAAGTATTAGAAGGAAAACTATTGGAATCCCCAGCATAATTATAAAATCCCTAAACGATTTAAAAAACCCGCGGTTAATTGATTTATTCTTTCCCATTTAAGCGTTAAGTAGATAATTCCTAATATCGTAAAATAGTGAGTTTACAGACAAGTAACAGAGCTAATTGTTCCTGTTAAGTAGCAATTTTGGTCTGAGGATTTCTTTACATTGGAGTATTTCATCCAAGTACTAACTGATTAATTAAAGGCTCATTTATTTGCAGCGAAAAGTTAATAATCATACTCATGATAGATATAGATGATTGTGGATGCGTGCTTCGCAAGTATTCCTTTTGGCAGTTGCCGTTTGTATCTTTGCGGTATGTTGTACGTCAGCAGAAAGGAACATTTTAATGCAGCACATAAGCTGTACAATCCCAGTTGGAGTAAGGAAAGGAATATAGAAGTATTTGGTCCATGTGCCAACGAAAATTGGCATGGACATAATTTTGAACTTATCGTTACGGTTAAGGGTAAGCCAGATCCCGAATCAGGTTTCGTCATTGATTTAAAAAAACTAGGGGACTTGGTGAAAAAGGAAATCATCGAAAAAGTAGATCATAAAAACCTTAATGTAGATGTTCCATTTATGTATGGAAAGCTAACAAGCTGCGAGAACTTAATTGTGGAGTTTTGGAATATTCTCGCTCCACGTATAAAAGGGATGGCCCCAAATGCACAGCTCCATTCTCTCAAGCTTTTCGAAACGATCAATAATTTCGTGGAGTATTTTGGTGAATAAGGAGTTTTTCATAACCCTGATTGATAAAATAAGTTTGTCCCTAAACCCTAAACCCTAAACCCTAAACCCTAAACCCTAAACCCTAAACCCTAAATGAAATATTATATCATAGCTGGAGAGCGATCAGGAGATTTACATGGAGCAGCATTAATTAGAGAGTTGAAGCAAAAGGATACAAACGCTGAGTTTAGACTATGGGGTGGTGATCAAATGAAATCTGAAGCAGGAGAGGGACTCGTTAAGCATTATCGTGAGATGGCTTTTATGGGTTTTTTGGAGGTGATTAAGAATATTCGTACAATCAAAGGATTTATAAAGGAATGCAAGAGAGATATTCTCGCCTATAAACCTGATGTAGTGTTGCTAATTGATTATCCGGGGTTCAATCTTAGAATAGCAAAGTTTGCTCACCAGCAGCACATGCCTGTTCACTACTATATTTCTCCTAAAGTATGGGCATGGAATCAAAAACGAGCTTTAAAGATCAAAAAGAATATTGATAAACTGTATTGTATATTTCCTTTTGAGGTCGACTTCTATAAGCAATACGATTATCAAGTTCAATACGTGGGCAACCCTTTAGTTCCAGCTGTAAACAATCACCCTTATGATGAGTCTTTAATCAATAAGTGGAGTAAACAAAATGTAATTGCTATTCTTCCTGGAAGCCGGAAACAAGAGCTGTTTAATATTCTACCTGTCTTAGAAGAGTTAACTAAGGTGTATTCTTCTTATAAGTTTTTAGTTGCTGCGGTAGATAATTTGGAGGACAAAACGTATGATAGAGCACGTGAGTTATCTAACGTGGAGGTGATTTATGATAAGACTTATGAAATCGTAAAGGCGGCAAAAGTTGCCATTGTTGCCTCTGGGACAGCAACACTGGAGACAGCCTTAATTGGTACACCACAGGTAGTGGTGTATAAGACGAGTGGATTTTCTTACTTTATTGCCAAAAGTTTAATAAGGGTGCCATACATTTCTTTGGTAAACTTGGTGGCAGGAAAAGAAGCAGTGCCCGAACTCATTCAGAGCGATTTTACTCCCGAAAACATTAAAAAATGGCTCGATGACTTACTCTCAAGCAACGAGGATAAGAGAAAATTCCAGTTGTCTTGCTATACGGAAATAAAAGAGATTTTGGGAGATCATAATACATCATTACTCGTGGCTTCCGAAATGACGAATAGCCTTAAATAAACACTCCCTAGTAACGATAGGCGGCCTTAGGCCGCTTTCAGATTTCTGAATTTGGACTTTTGGAATTTTTCAGCCACAAACTCGGCATCAATTTTTAGTTCCTTTAAAGTTTTATCCGAAGGAATCTCAAACATTGAATCCGTAATGATTGCTTCACAAATAGAACGCAGTCCACGCGCTCCAAGCTTATACTCAATGGCCTTTTCGACAATGTAGTCTATACCAGATGGTTCGAAAGTCAGCTTAACACCTTCCATGTCAAACAACTTGGTATACTGTTTTACTAAAGCATTCTTCGGTTCTGTAAGAATTCGTTTTAGTGCTTCGCCATCAAGAGGGTTAAGATGCGTAGAAACAGGTAGTCTACCTACCAATTCTGGAATAAGACCAAAAGATTTTATATCCTGAACAGTAACGTACTGGAGAAGATTATGATCTTCATCGACCGCACTCGTTTCACTATTTTTAGCAAAACCAAGAGGTCTAGTATTGATTCTCCTTGAGATGACTTTATCAATTCCCTCAAATGCACCACCACAGATAAATAAAATATTCTCAGTATTTAATGAGATCATTTTTTGATCTGGGTGCTTACGCCCTCCTTGAGGTGGTACGTTTACAGTGGTACCTTCTAGGAGTTTGAGTAAGGCTTGCTGGACACCTTCGCCGCTGACATCTCTTGTGATGGAAGGGTTGTCAGACTTACGAGCGATTTTATCAATTTCGTCGATGTATACAATTCCTCTTTCAGCCGCAGAAGTTTCATAATTAGCCGCCTGCAAGAGTCTACTTAGAATACTTTCTACATCTTCACCCACATAACCCGCTTCAGTAAGTACAGTAGCGTCAGCAATGCAAAATGGAACTTGTAATATTTTAGCCAGTGTTCGCGCCAAATATGTTTTTCCTGTTCCTGTTTCTCCTACCATGATGATATTTGATTTTTCAATCACAATATCATCATCTAGAGACTTTTGAGTCAGACGCTTAAAGTGGTTATATACAGCTACGGATAACACCTTCTTTGCCTCGTCTTGACCGATAACAAACTGGTCAAGATGCTCTTTGATTTCGCGGGGAGTTAGAAGCGTGAACTCTACCTGCTCTTTTTGAGTCTGATTATTGAGTTCTTCATTTAATATTTGATGCGCTTGAGTAATGCATTTGTCACAGATATGTGCATGAATGCCCGAAATCATGAGGTCTACATCTTTCTTCGCACGTCCACAAAAAGAACAGGTAGTTTGTGCCATATTATTTTTTCTTCTTAACTAGTACTTCATCAATCAGACCATACTCTTTAGCAGCGTCGGCTCTCATCCAATAGTCTCTATCGGAGTCTTGCTCGATTTGCTCAAACGTTTTTCCGGTTTGGTCAGCCAAGATTGTATACAAATCTTTCTTTAGCTCTAGCATTTGCTTAAGCGTGATTTCCATATCACTAGATTGTCCTTGCATACCACCACTTGGTTGATGAATCATGATTCTTGAATGGGGCAAAGCTGCGCGCTTGCCTTTTTCTCCTGCACTAAGCAGTACAGCTCCCATAGATGCAGCCATTCCAGTACAAATAGTGGCAACATCAGGGTTTACATATTGCATCGTGTCATACATCCCTAAGCCAGCATATACTGAGCCTCCGGGACTATTGATGTACATGACAATATCTTTTTTCGCATCAGCAGACTCTAAAAACAGTAACTGTGCAGTGATAATATTGGCGATTACGTCATCAACACCAGTACCTAGAAATATAATTCTATCGGAAATTAAACGTGAGAAAACGTCAATTTCCCTAAAGTTCCCTGGACGTTCTTCAATTACCGCTCTTGTCATGTTTTCAACATGATGTGTGTATTGGTCTATCGCGGTACCGCTAATGCCTTGACCCTTAACGGCGTATTTTCTGAACTCTTCCTTATTCAACATGTTCTAAAGTCCTTATTGGTTTGTTTAAAATTTAAAAGACTTCAATATAACTATTATTCAATAAACTTAGTTCAACGGAAGTTCACGGAATTCATCTAATGTAACTTCTTTATCGTCTATTTTGATTTTGTCTTTAATGAGGCTCAATATTTTGTCTGCTTCTGCTTGACGATAAGCTTCCTGATAATTCTTCCCTTCATTTCCTTTAAGGTAATTATCAGCAAATTCGGCCATTTGTTCTTCGGGTAACACCGTACCGTATTGTAAGAATTGATTGGACAAGATCTTCTTCGCTGCTGCTAACACGTCATCGTGCTCAGTTTTAATCTCGTTGTCTTTTGCAATCTTTCCCGAAATCAATTGCCACTTTAAGTCTTTCTCATAGAGAGGGTACTCCTTTTCAATTTGTTCCAGCGAAAATTTTTCCTCGTTAGAGATAAACAACCAGTTTTTAAGAAATTCAGCTGGTGTTTCAAAGCTCACTTTCTCTAATAGCGAAGATTTTATCTTGGAGTTAAAGAAGTATTCTTTTTCGCTTTCCATTTGTGTCTCGAGCTGTTCTCGGATTTTGGCCTTGAGCTCATCCTCCGATTTTACTTGGTCTGGACCAAAAGCCTTGTCGAACAATTCCTGATTAACCTCTGCAGGAATAACTGTTGTTATTTCTGTCACTTCAAGAACCAACTCTTCTTCACTTGACGTAACATCATCAATCTTATTGTCAGTTAAGTACTTCAAGTATCCTTCCGCTTCAGAAACATCTTTTAATACAAACTCAAGTGTCGCTCCGCTGGTTAGTCCAACTAGCTTACTTTTGAAGTCAGTCGTTAAGTCTTCGCTTTCTGTTCTAATAATTCG
>CAYMST010000105.1:0-15114 GCA_964393115.1 uncultured Roseivirgaceae bacterium
TGGCGCCATGGTGGTATGTCTTGATCCAGCAGCACCTTTAGCCGGTCATTTACCGCATAGAGAGGACATCGCTTATTACGTAACGCACCCTGCTCACCCGTCGGTCTTTAACTGGGAAACGTCAGAAGAGGCCCAAAAAGACTATTATGGAGGCATTCAAGCACGCCAGACGGTTGTATCAGCTATTATGCATGGTGCTGATACTGATTATGAGCTTGGAGATGCTCTTACGCGTGTCATCTATCAGCCGGTCACGAAAAACCATAGAATAACTGTAAAGCAAATGGCGATACTCGAACCGGGTTTTTCTGAAACACTATCCTCCACTTGCATCAAAAAGATTCGTGATGGATTGGATAAAGTTGTAGAAAAGGGAGTGCCTTATGAAGCTGCCCGGGACTTCATCTTAGGTCATATCAACATTCAGCTTGCTGTACTCTTCGATGAGCTTCCCATTAAGTTTTCCGATGCCGCCATTAAGGCACTAGACCGCGCGGAATCCATATTATTTAAAGAAAACTGGGAAAAAATCTTCGAAGAAGATGACATCATGGTGCAGATAAAAGCGATAACGGAATAAATCAAAATACGATGAGCACGAAAAAGTTTGCCATATTCGGAACAGGTTTTTGGTCTCAATTTCAAATTGGGGGCTGGCAGGAATTAGAAGGCGCTGAGTGTGTCGCTTTCTATAACCGCACGAAATCACGAGCAGAGGAACTTGCAGGTCGATTCAATGTTCCCAATGTATATGATGACCCTGAAGAATTGCTTCGCAATGAGCAATTGGACTTTATTGATATCATCACGGATGTTGACACACACGCCAGATTCACTGAACTGGGAGCGAAGTATGGTGTTGACGTTATTTGTCAGAAACCTATGGCACCAAGCTATGCACAAGCGCAGAGCATGATGAAGATGACGAAAGATGCTGGAGTAAAATACTACGTGCATGAGAACTACCGGTGGCAACCACAGTTCAGACGGGTAAAAGAAATACTGGATACGGGATTAATTGGAAAACCTTTCCGCTGCAAAACAGCTTTCAACACGGCATTTCCTGTTTTTGAAACGCAGCCTTTTCTAGCAGAATTGGAAGAGTTTGCCCTTACCGATCAAGGTTCACACCAGTTTGATGTATTGCGCTTTCTATTTGGCGAGGCCGAAAGCATTTATACCCAAATCCAAACAGTCAATCCAACAATTAAAGGAGAAGACGTAGCAACCAGCCTTATTCGCATGAAAAACGGCGTGGTTTGTATTCAGGAAATCTCGTTTAGCTCTCCTCTGGAGCACGAAATATTCCCTCAGACACTTTTGCTTATAGAAGGAAATAAAGGAAGCATTAGATTGGACGCTGACTTTAGGATCAGCACCACAACACCTAAAGGCACTGAAAAGGAAGTGGTGGAAATGAAAAAGTACGGCTGGCAAACAGACCGTCTAAAGCCTGAGCCTCCAAGTATCGTGGATTGTAACAATGATATATTACAAGACATGATGGGTAACGCCAGGGCAGAAACCACGGGAGCTGATAATTTCGAAACCGTGAAACTGGTATGGGCAGCATATCAGTCTGCAAAAGAAAGCAAACCTATTCGACTTAGTGATTTTTAATGATCTATTATGATTTCAACACTTGATCATAGAACTGGAAATATAATTTACGGCTATCAGGAGTATCAACTTGGTAATCTAAGGTTTCTGTATGGTCAAGGGTCCATTCGTCAAGTAGAATGGAAGGGTGAGGAAGTGCTAAATCATCTGTACGTAGCGGTAAGAGACCGCAATTGGGGAACGGTTTCTCCAAGGATATATAATGAAAACATCCTACCAACCCATGATGGACTGCAAATCACATTTCACTTGGAGTATATTCAAGAGGAGATCAATTACTCAGGACATCTAAACGTTCAAATCAACGAGCAGGGAAGTCTCAAGGCTTCCTTTGAAGGGAAGGCATTAAGTTCATTCTTGAAAAATAGAATTGGGCTTAATGTCCAACTTCCTGCGAAACCCTACGCAGCAAGAAGCTATGAAGTAACACATAGCGATCAAACCAAGACATCTGGACAACTTCCAAATCAAGTTTCAGCACATCAACCTATTTTTGATATTCAGCAGATACACTGGGGAGGGCATACACCAGTCCAAATGAAGTTTACTGGGGAAGTTTTTGAAATGGAAGATCAACGCAACTGGTCTGATGCCTCTTTTAAAATTTACAGTACACCATTAGCCACTCCTTTTCCAGTGATGGTGAATGCCGAAGACACTTGTGAACACACCTTTGCGTTAAAGGTTTCCGAATACAAGGACACAACAGCTGCTGCAATGTATGGGTTGGAGGCTCCGAAAAAGGAGCTTCGATTACCTAAAATCGGCACTATGATTGGACGAAATGAAGAAACGCTCGTCAGTCAAGGCATAATGGCCAAAAAACTTGGATTGGATCACGTATTGATCGAAGTATTCTTATCGAAAGCCAATTGGGAAGATGAGTTAAGCGCTTCACTTCATCAACTGGAGGATAGTCCTGAGGTGAACATTTGTTTGTCGTGCATCATTGCGCAACACAAGTCAGCCGAGAAGCTAGCACAGCTAGCAAAATGCTTGACAAGGCGTAGTATTTCTCCTTCGGCAATATGTCTATTCGAGGAAAATGCACTGGTCTCGAAAGAGAACCTCAAGGATTATTTCGATTTCCTAAAAATGAAATTTCCTTATTGCTCCATTGGATCTGGAACCTATGCTTATTACGCAGAATTCAATCGAGCAAACCAATTATATGCTCAAAATGATTTTAGCATCTTTAGTTTGTCCCCACAAGTACATGCTACTGATGAATTGAGCTTAATAGAAAACTTGCGCACTCAGTCTGACCTGATTGCTAATGCTGAAGAGCGATTCAACTTGCCCGTTCATTTAGGACCTATTACGCTAAAGCAACGGATGAACTTCGTTGCCACAAATGATAATGATCGATTCACTCGGCAAGTTGACGCTCGTCAACATTCAGTTTTCTCTGCTATATGGACGCTTAGCAGCATCCGTAACCTAATGAATACCAACTGTGTAGCCGCTACCTATTACGAGCTAACTGGTGAAAACGGAATTTCGAAAGACGCTGACAACCTCATTACTCCTGTCTTTTTAGTTTTCAAAGAGTTGCTCAAGCTAAAATCGCATCGCTTTTTCCCTTTAAATAAACCAGAGGACTATGATGTAGATGGCTTTGAGGTACATAACCTTCAAGGCCATCAAATATTGTGGCTGTGGAGTTTTAAACAGTTTGATGTTCAAGCCATCACTTCTCGCATTTCGAAGATTGAAGAGCTGAATTTCCGATCCGCACATTGGATTGTCAAGCCGTATGGAAATAGAATACCCCCATGCACAGTCGTTCGAGTAACCCTATCCCAAAAACCATAACACGTCCTAATGTCACTTATCAAAAAGAGATTTTATTTAATATTCTGCATCGTGATCATAGCCGCTTGCCAAGAGAAAGATTCGCAGCAGCCTACTTTTGACGTCATCATAGATACTGATCTAGGAGGAGATCCAGACGATATTCAATCACTGTATCGAGCAGTTCACTATTCTGATATCCTAAAGATCAAAGGAATCGTCGCCACTCCTTGTACTCAACTTCACTACCACCCTTGGGATACTGTCCCTCGTGTGGCACTTATTAAAAATTGGATTAAGCGAATAGATGTCAATCATTTAAGAAACAAGGGGTTTTCTTCTCTCATGAAAGAAGAAGAGCTTCTCAACATCATCAAACTAGGGTCGGAATCTCCTGGCGCCCCATCTGATCGTCGGTCTACAGAAGGCTCAAATTGGATTATTGAAATGGCTAAAAGCTATAGTCCCGAGAATCCATTATGGGTGTTGGTCTGGGGTAGCATGACTACAACGGCACAAGCTCTCCATGACGCTCCTGAAATAGCCAACAATATCAGGATATATTATATCGGTTCGACCAATACTCAACACGATACGGCAAGCAGAAACTATGTCTTTGACTTTATGGCGAATCAAAATAATCAACTTTGGTGGATAGAAAATGGAACACTACCCAAATGGGATCACGAAACCTTCCGCGGTATTTATGAATCAGGGGATCAATCGGGAGAATGGAACATGAGTAACTTCATCCCAACAAACATTCGTAACCATGGATCGACTCACAACGGGCTTTTTGATCTTAAATCAGGCGATGCTTTTCCTGTGGCTCACTCACCGAAAAACAGCCTTAAAGAGGGTGACTCCCCATCAATGCTGTTTCTGTTATCACCAGTCATGGCGGGTGTAGGAGACGTAAACGACCCTACTCAAGAGAGTTGGGGTGGCCAGTTTAGAGCATATAATCACGAAAAATACCCAAACTACTACGTGGATTTAGACGCAGAAATGAAAGTTTGCATGAGCACCATTGGTAAATGGCGAAAGGACATCTTAACAGATTGGAAAAGCAGGTGGGATCGCTACAACTAAGGGTTTGCACACAAGTAACATTAACTAGTAAAAACAATAACCATCAATCAAAATACAAATGAGATATATCGTCTTAATATTGGCAGTGACCATAAATCTATTCCTATCCATTGCAGCAACCGCACAGCAGAAGCCCAATATCGTTCTTATTCTGGTAGATGACTTAGGGTATGGAGATGTCAACTTAAAAATTGACGGCTTGGATAGGTTTAATAACCCAAGTGTCATTACACCTAGACTAGCCAGTTTGGCCAAAGAAAGCTTAGTCATGACAGACCATTACTCCGCCTCACCAGTATGCTCGCCTTCACGAGCTGGTTTACTAACAGGACGGACTCCAACTCGCTCTAACGTCAACCTCTTCATTCGTGATACACAAGATGACGACACACACCTTTTGCATGGTTCTGAAATCACCATTCCTGAGTTACTCAAGGAGCAGGGATATCAAACTGGGGTTTTTGGAAAATGGCATTTAAATGGACAGGACTGGGAAACACCTGAAAACTGGTCTGGTTGGTCTGGCTCATTCCCAAAGCAACAAGGGTTCGATCATGGGTTTGTAGCTAAAGAAGACCCTCATTTTACGCGCCAACTTAAAGTAAACACCCAGAAACATCCTGGTGATTTCTTTACCGTAGACGGGGAGCCAATGGGCCCAATTAAGGGATATACGAGTGATATCGTCACGAATTACGCCAATGAATGGATGACTGAAGCTTCAAAAGAAGACGCTCCTTTTTTCGCATTTTTGTCTTATGATGCTGTACACATCCGAATTGCTGCTGCTGATCGCTATGAAGAGCATTTCAATACTGGAGATGCTAGAAAAGATGCTTGGTATGCTAACATTATGCACTTAGATGATGCCATTGGAAATGTATTAGATCATCTTAAAGATCTTGGTATCGAGGATAACACCATTGTCGTCTTTACCAGCGATAATGGTCCCGATGTACTTAGAAAGTCAGATGCCACCTATTTCTGCTATGGCACATCATACCCGCTCATGGGAGAGAAATACCAACTTCTGGAAGGTGGTATGAGAGTACCAGGAATGGTGCGATGGCCAAAGAAAATCAAACCAAGACTGTCTGACATACCAAATTCTACCATGGACCTACTCCCTACTTTTGCTTCGATAGCTGGACAGTCACTACCGGGTGACCGAAAAATTGATGGCGTCGACTTATCCGGCTTTTGGTTAAAAAATAAAGCGCCTAAACGCATAGACCCGATGTATTGGCAGTTTGAGTTTTACAGACTTTATGACTCTATCATTGGCGAAGGATATGAGCGAAGGCTTCAAGGCGAACGAAGAGACTATACTTCCAAAAGAAAACCAAGGGTAACGATAAGAGAAGGCAACTACGTCATGATAGGCATAGGAGATGAACAATATGAGGCTCCGGATCAATTCCAACTGTATGATATCAAGAAAGATGAGGAGCAGCGCTATGACATCTCAGCCAAATATCCTGAAGTGACCGAGCGGTTAAAAACAAAACTTTTAGCAATGCATCAAGAGATTTCTATCGATAGAATTAAGACGGTCAATGCCATCAAGAATAAGGAAGCAACCATTGACTTTCAAACGGTACTAACTACCACTGAGTAATAGGGCTGGCTTGCTGAAAAAAGTTGGGAGTGCTGCAAAATACCCCCCTTTTTAGTCGTTTTTCAGCATGTCCTAACTAACTCAACTACATCCATATGTGCCCGGCTTTAGTTATTAGTCGGGTATTTTTTTTAGACCTCATCCTGAAAAACTTGATCCAAGGGAATTTGAAGCTCAGGGAAGATGGCGGATTTTAGTAAATCACTTCTAAAATACTTCCCTTGATTTTCGTAATTCCCATTTTTTAGCACAAACTTGTCCACATAACCATCCATCCCCACGATCCAGTATTCCTTGACACCATGTTCTTGATACAGTTCGTACTTGAGCTTGTAATCACGATCAATAGTGGTGGGAGATGCTATCTCAACGATTAGGTCAGGAGCTCCGTTACAGCCATATTCATCCAACTTTGACTCATCACAAATCACGCAGATATCTGGTTGAACAACAGTCTGACTTTTTTTATCATGACTTTGAGGTAGTCTAACATCAAAAGGGGCATTGTAAATATTGCAGGTCTTTTTTTGAAAACGCTGAATCATCAAAAACTCTAAGTCCCGGCTAATTTCTTGATGTTTTCTTCTTGGCGCTGGACTCATCTTAAATATGCGTCCTTTGATAAGCTCTACCCGTTCTTCAAAACGCCATTTGAGGTAGTCCGCATAGGTGTAAGCCTTAGAAAGGTCTAATTCGGAAATCTTCGTCACGTCCATACTTCAAAGATACCAAATTAGACCTATTCCTATAGGAGGATAAATAAGCGGTCTAAAGCTGAGAAAGCCTTTCTTCGCGAAAAGCCGTAATCTCACTGATATCACTACTCGCATCCATCCCAACCGCATACATGAACAGATCATAATAAGCTTCAGACATATCCGTAAGTCCTTGCTGGTCATATATTTCTGATAGTTTGGTATAGCAAGCCGCCAACTCTTCCACGTCGTTATTTTCCAGACTTATAGTCTCAACCATTTGAAGTGTTTCATATGCATTACCATATTGCTGAATTCGAACGTAGAAGTCTGCTAGAGTATTACTTCCTTTCAATATCTGTCTAAAGTCATGAATTTGCTTTTTTTGTTCCAAACTCATTTTATAGTACTTCTCTGCAAGTGAATGCTGGCCTTCTTGCTCAGTAATTCGTGCTAACCCAACGGCGACTTCAGCCCCATGTTTGTAATCTTCATTTTCTTCAGTAATCTCCAAAGCTCTCATGTAAACTTCTTTAGCTTTATCTCCTTGCTCAGCGGCAAGGTATAGCACTGCAGCCGCCTTGAAGTAACTAATAGCCTTCTTCGGCATTTCTGCTTTTACCAGCTTCTCAGCAAATTCCAAGTCGTTTGCGGCTCTGGCAGAGTCTAACTCACTAAGCTTGTTATTGGAAGCTTTTACATTTGTGATAACTAAAAGAACCACTAAAAAGATTGTCGATTTTATATCCAGCACTTTCATATTGTTAGTTTATATTTATTTCTTACCGCCTGTTGCGGCGACTCAGATGAAATTCGCTTTAAACCTATTTATCACTCGTATACTTCGGATTTCTAGGTTAGTACTCCTTTCATCTCAGTAGATTTCGTATATTAAAAGTACTTATCTGGCCTTCCAAAGATTAATTTAATCCGTGAATTACGAGATTTGATCGTTGGTTTCCGGTGATTAGTAGGCCATCAAAGCCGAGCTAAACTCAAAAAAAGCAGTGAGAAGATCTAAGATCAAGTGGTTTGCGTTTTCCTTCACTATATGGAAAGAGGAGAATCCCCACCCCAATTACTGAGGACATCAAAAGTCTTTGATTAGAGTCGAAGCATGGTAAGTATGAGATTTATAAATATCGAGCATATCAATCAAACACTTCACTCCACTACCTTTACATGATGAAATTAACCTTAGCACAAAAGGCAATACTTTCGTCTTCCGGAAACATCAAAATCAACGCCGTTGCAGGTTCAGGAAAAACCACGACTATTATTGAGTATGCCAAAAGTCAACCTAGTACCACTAGAATTCTTTACCTCGCTTTTAACAAATCGGTCAAACTGGATGCCAGTCGTAAGTTCCAACTAGCTGGTGTAAAGAATATTTCTGTAGAAACCGCGCATTCCATGGCTTACAAAGCGATCGTTTTTGACTCTCCTTATGTGGTCAATAAACACGGCTATAAAACCCAAGATATCGTTCGGCTGCTAGGTCTAAAACGACTTAATGAACCCCACACCGAATATATACTTGCTAACCATATCAATAAGTTCGCGGCGTACTTTTGCAATAGCGACAAGTTAAAAGTCCAAGATTTAGATTATCGAAAAGTCGTTGCAGATCCAGAAGCGCAAGCTTTTGTTCATCAGCATTATGAACAGATCGTCCAGAACACCCGCATCTTTTTAGCCAAAATGAATAATGCGGAAATAGAAATCACGCATGACTTTTATCTTAAAAAGTTTCAGCTCAACAAACCGACCCTACGTTTCGATTACTTGCTGTTTGACGAAGGACAAGACGCGTCCGAGGTGATGCTAGACATATTTTTAAGGCAAAAAGGGACTAAAGTAATCGTAGGCGACACGCATCAGCAGATTTATAGCTGGCGATATGCCATTAACTCATTAGAGAAAACCGATTTCCCTCAGCACCAGTTGTCAATAAGCTTTCGGTTTGGAAGTGACATTGCGCAATTAGCAAAACAGACGCTAGTGCTTAAAAAACATTTAAAGAATCCCATTAAGCCTGATATCCAGGGAAAAGGAAAAACTGGAAAAATCTCATCTAAGGCGATTATTGCCCGAACCAACCTTGGTTTGCTACTCAAAGCAATCGAGTACATGTCTGAAAAGCCAAATCTTAAGAAAATATATTTCGAAGGTAATATACACTCTTATACGTATGCCGACGATGGAACTTCACTGTATGATGTTTTGAATTTGTACAATGAGAAAAAACACCTCATCCGTGACCCTCTCATTAAGCAAATTAAGGACGTTGAGGAGCTAGAGGACTATATCAAAAAGACGGATGACGGTCAGCTGGGTATGATGCTTGAGATTGTTCGTGAGTATGAGCAAGAAATCCCAGGGTTAATAAAAATGCTTAAGGAAAAACATGTCGACCACGATAGTAAAGAAGAGGCGGAAATAATCTTTTCTACCGTGCATCGCTGTAAAGGGATGGAGTATGATTCTGTCCAGCTAGTCAATGACTTCATCACAGAAGACCGCATTGAAAGTCAGCTCAGTAGTGCGGAAGGAGATGTCAAAAACCTTTATGATCGCCTTAACGAAGAAATAAACCTACTATATGTGGCCATTACCCGTACGAAGAGTAAACTTCAGATTCCAGAAGCGCTCGTACCAAAAGACTTTCCTCACTCCAAGAGCATCCGGGTCTTACGAACAGCAGCAGCGAAAAATGCCGCGCCTCCGAAAGGTCGAACCTATATTGAGTACGAAAATCAACGCTCTTCAAAATATCGATCTCTTAACTATACAGATGACGATAGCGGTTCGTCCTATACCCCATGGACTAAAGAGCTTGAAAAGGAGCTTACTGAGCTACATCACGACGGGTTTAACACCAGAGAGCTATCTCAGCACTTTGGACGGTCCAAAGGGGCCATACGTTCGAGACTTAAAAAGTTGGGGTTAGGGACTTAACCCCTTTATCACGCTAGTAATTATTAATCCCTTGACCTAATCAAAGAGTCTATTTGATGCTGTTGTTGGATCGTGTAAAGCGTTAGCTCTTCTATTTTTTTAAGCAACTTTGAAATCATCACGTCTACTTCTAGGCCGTCTTTTTGATAATCCTCTTGACTGGGAATTTCTGGTAAATGCTTGTTCTCTCTAATGTAATCCTCTATTTCAGAAATGGACATTGCAGAATACTCTTCGTTGAAAACGTAGTCCGGCCATAGAATCTCTGAAGAGTTTTCGATTTTAACTCCATGTGAACCAATTTTCCCAGGTACAACAAGCATATACCCCTCCGTGTTACCCTCAAAATTCATATTCGCAGGACCAATCCCTACAAAGCCATCGGTGACAAAATGAATATCTCCATTGGCATTAGATTTGATCTTCAGGTCATCGCTGATTGATAGAGAGTCAGCTTTGACATCTCCCGTTACGGTTAGTTTATGACTGTACACTTCTCTTGTATCCGGGGCCTTTCCTATTGATACGTTACCTTCAGAATAGAACAGGTCATTTCCCAATTGGTTCCAATATGAAAAAGCTCCGTAATTTACCGCCAAATTAAATTTAGAATTAAAATTAGTAGCTAAACTGACTAAGTATTGGGCTCCCAAATCTAATCCTTCAGCTGGTTTATAATGAACACCTGTGCCTTCCTGACAAAAAACATATTCAGGAACACAAGATTCGCACGTTTTTTTCATAACATGCCATACTACGTTGGCCTGTTGAGGTAGATTATAAAAATCTGCTTTAACTTCAATTTCCGCAGAGTTTCGTGGAAAAAACTGAAACCAACGATTTCGATTTACATCCAATCCACATTGAAAGGCTGAATAGTCCGAAAGGGTAGCATCATTCATTTTGAAAGGGTAACCTTCAGTAGTCCACCCGTGTTGATGAGGTATTTCTAATGAATAGTTCTGATCATTATAATCTCCATTAAAATCTACAGTTAAGTTTCCAACACCATTTTGTACGGATAAATAATAGGTGATATTTCCGCTTGTATCTAAGGAGGAGTATCTGAGAAAACCATCCCCAGAAACGCCACAAACCGTTTGTAATGGGGTAGGATTAAAGGCATCACTAATATTATCATACTCCCAGAGATAAATACTCCCGTTACCAGAGGACGACATACCTACTTTTACCTGTTCAAAAGAAGCATTAAACTTAAACCAAGAGTTCCTTCTGCTTCCACAGTTAGCGAATTCACCGAGTTCATTATTTCCTGACAATTTTTCATTAGAGGACTGCCAAATATTATTTATTGAAGCTGCTATGGTGTATGCTCCTTGCCAAATATTTCTTGACGGTTGATTATTTAAACAAACACTCAAAGCAGAACTTGAATGTTCAAATGAAAACTTATAGTTATTTCCAGGAATCAAATCTTCTCGGTGATAGGCCGAACCGCAGGGTGTGCATGAGTTACCTACTTCGTCTATTTTAACCCATTCACCGTTAATTTCAGTGAAGAGCTCAGAAGACGGTCCCGAACTAACTGGAACTGATTTTAAATATATTTCAACATAGGGATGTTGAGCTTCAAAGCTAAACCAAGTTAATCCTTCTAATTTAGGTGGAGAATCGCGAGGTTCAGTTAAACAATCTTTTGAACTTAACCGATACGGATCATCAAATGTACCAGTTCCGACTGTTAGTGCCTTTGACAAATACGGAGCCCACAAACAGAACAAGAAAATTAAGTTCAAATTTTTCATAATAAATAGTTTTTCGATCTGCCAAAGGTAAATAAAACGCCTTCTATCTAGTAACCTACCTCAACCCTTCAAAATACTCTTCCAGCTCATGACGCTGGTTTTCAGATAGGTTCGCGTGCGAGTGGAAGTAAGCATATAGACGAATAGGCATTTCCCCTTCTTCTACCTCTTCCGCGCACTCCTCTAGCTTGTGCTTTTGTCGTCCGATATCATATTTCCCCCAAGTAGAAAAATTGAGATGCTCACGTCCTTCCTCCACATCATGACCAATGATTAAGGATATTGGTGCTACGTAAGCGTACCAAGGGAATTTCGCCTCATAGGAATGACAATCATAACAAGTTGACTTGATTAAGGCTTTGATCTCTGGTGTCGATTCGTTTAGGGCAAAAAACTCTTGGCTTGGATCAAACTCAGGATTAGAGCGTTCTGCGGGGATAAATTGGATAAGTATCAAAATAGCCAATATTACTAGCCCTAGCTTTTTAGGGTTTATGTTGATTCTACTAGAAAGAATAGACATATCTATGATTGTGATTCGTTATTAAAAAATGAACGCCCTAAATTGATCATTCGCAGAAACATACACAACACTACCTATCAAATTGGTTAGTTTTATAAACTAAAAATACCTTTTGTACCAGTTCTGGAAAACATATAAGGCCCATACCGTCCAGTGACTATCCCCGGGACCTTTTGAGTGTAATTTCCTTTTAATCTGCTTGATCGTTTGATAGTCGAAAATCCCTTGTTCTCTTATGATCTCTTCATTGAAGACCGTTTTGTCCAGATCTGATTTTAACTCATGGCGAAACCATTTTAGAAGAGGCACTTCAAACCCATGCTTACCACGCTGATAGATTTCCTCTGGAAGATCCGCTTGATAGGCATCGCGAAGAATTCGCTTCCGTCCACTCCCATCAATTTTAAATTCTTGAGGGAGTTGGTAAGCAAAATCGACAATATCATGATTGAGAAACGGCACCCTTACCTCTAAACCATTCGCCATCGACATGGTATCCACCTTCGTCAGCATATCATTCGTTAGCACCAGTCGTCCGTCAGAAATGAGAAAGTCATTAAAATCTTCGTACTGTTTAATGGAATCAGTATAATACCCTTTCAGTTCTGTGTATGCTTCGTAATCGATGTCGTCATACACCTTATGCGTAAACATAGAATCGATGAGTGACTTCGGTGCAAACTGTGCCCACGTCCAATAGCGTTCTACAGGATTAAGGTTTAAACCTTGGCTATACTTTTCTAGCTTGCGCGCAATATTTCCGAGCTTGCCCGCCCTTGACTTCGGTATGGACTGAAAGAATCGTTGACCCGATCTTAAAAGCGAGTTTTGCCAGTCAGACTGTAAGCTTCTCAGCCATGCTTCGTGTTTGTTGTACCCGGAAAAAATTTCATCTGCACCGTCTCCTGACAAAGCAACGGTAATGCTATTTGCCACACGTTTTGACAGAATATTAACAGGAATCGCTGACGAATCTGCAAAAGGCTCGTCTATAGCGGAGATAATATCCTCTAGATCACTAAATAAATCATCATTGGTGAGGTTAAACACCGTATGACGGGACCCGATCTTCTTGGCTACTGCTTGGGCATAACTTGTTTCGTCATAATAGGGCTCATATGGAAAGCCAATTGAAAAAGTATCTAAAATGGACACATTTTTAGCAGCAATACTTGAAATCACTGATGAATCTATGCCTCCACTCAAAAACGTTCCTATGGGCACATCAGCAATGAGCCGCTGCTCAACAGATTCCTCTAGAAGATGCCTTAAGGCGATTTGCGCATCTGAGTAGCTAAACTCCGTATACTTCTGACGATCAATGGATATTGAATAATACTTCTTCTTTTCTACTTTTCCGTCTTTGACCGTAAGAACATGTCCTGGTTCCAGTTTTTTCACCCCTTTAATGATGGAGCGCGGATAAGGGATATAGTTAAATTCAAAATATAGTTTCAATGCGGTAAAGTCTATTTCTTTTTCGATCTGATAAGCCAAAATAGACCTTATCTCAGAGGAGAAGATAAATTTATCCTCGTCCTGATAATAAAACAACGGCTTGATCCCCAATCTATCGCGCACAACGGTAAGTTGCTTTTCCGCTTTATCGTAAATAGCTACAGAGAAAAAGCCATTAAGTTTATCTACAAAAGACTCTCCGTAAGCAGCGTAAGCATTGAGTACTACTTCGGTATCGGAATGGGAATGAAACTTAAACCCTCTTTTAATAAGGTCCGCTCTTATTTCGAGGTAGTTGTATACTTCTCCGTTGTAGACTATAGTATAACGGCCATTCGCCGTAGACATCGGCTGATGCCCTAGGTCACTCGTGTCAATTATCGACAACCTTCTATGCCCCATAGCTACCGCAAAATCTATAAAGGTGCCTTGATCATCTGGCCCTCTATGTGCAATTGCATTTGTTGCCTTTTGAAGATGAATCATATGCATCCGACCTACCTCATTGAAAGCATATATTCCCGTTATCCCACACATAGTACATTATTTTGGGTGAAGGTAAATCTTCATCTTTATAAATCACACCCCAAATAGCAGCATATTGTGCCCAATGTGTCACTTTATTTTGGTAAAAATCGCTGTTGAGACCATTAATACTCATGTTAATGTATACCAGATCTCGATATCTATTGCATCAACCAAAACAGATTGACTTCTATTGCTTGAATTCATGTTTTTCAAACAAACACAGCTAAAACCTACTTCTTCAGCAACTTAAGCCCTTTTATCGTACCATTTAATCGCTACACCTCGTAATATTGTATGCGGGGTATGAATAGCTATACATAGCCCGTCGGGGCCATACTCATTTTACAGATTTTTCTGTTTAACATCATTGGCCCGATTATTGACTATTGAAAAAGAATAAACATATAGGCTATGAAGAGAATTTTTCTACTACTCCTGGTGGTATCTTCATTGACATCGTTCGCACCAGAAGCGCACGCTGTTGGAAAGAAAAAAAAGAAAAAAATTGAGGCTGCCATAAAAAAAGCAAAAAGCCTTATTGGCACTCCTTATAAGTTTGGTGGTACCACTCGTAAAGGTATGGACTGCTCGGGCCTTACTAGTACTGCTTATAGCGCCGCCGGGGTGCAGCTCCCACGAACATCCTCTTCACAAAGCACCTTTGGTAAATCCAGAAGCACATCAGCTTTACAAAAAGGTGATTTGGTGTTTTTTGCAATGGGTAAGAAAAAACGTAAGATTACACACGTAGGCATCGTCAGCCGTGTGAAAGACCCTCAACATATCTACTTTATTCATGCATCCGTTAGCCACGGTGTAATAGAGACTAACCTTATGGAAACTTACTACAAAAAGAGACTAAGGAAGGCACGACGGATATTCTAAAGAGCAGAGGCCGGAGTTCATCAAAAATTACACACTAGCATTTCATCATTTTTTTCGTATTATTGCGCTCCTAAAATTGGGGATGTAGCTCAGGCTACGCGCCCCGGTTGGCTAGAACGCTTGACTCGTCAAGCACTTTTATTTGGGGATGTAGCTCAGTTGGCTAGAGCGCTTGAC
>CAYMST010000106.1:0-15085 GCA_964393115.1 uncultured Roseivirgaceae bacterium
ATATATCGCCCTGATGGTTCTGATGCCGAACTCGGTGTAAAAGAAGATATCGAAGATGGTAAAGGACGTTTAATTGCTGGAACACCGGGAGTAGAGCTGATTCCCGAATTATTTGACATTCCCATTTTTGATAACCTAGTCAATGGTCAATTAGCGACCGTTCCTGAAATTAATCGTGAGCCATTAGATCAGGAGTTGCTTATTAACGGGGGTGTTCAGTCGTTGACCTCGAGAGAAGTAATCATGAATTTTCCATCTTGGGATGTATTTTTCGAGTCTCGCCTAGATGCTTTAATACGAGAGTTTAGGTTGAATACACTGATTTTTATAGGGTTCGATTTCGAACATCGCATTAAGCCTTCTATTTACCAATCCGCAAACAGAAACCTAAACGTCATTGCCGTAAGCGATGGTATTGCTGGAATGAGCAACTGGCAGCAAGATGATTTAGAGCATATTGGTACCAACATTTTTTCCTCCAACGAAACAATCGAGACGGCGCAGATCAATTTAATCATTGATTTAATCAAAGAAATGGACCTTTAATCGGTCACTCATGGAACTCAGGCATTTGGAGTATTTTAGAATGGTAGCGGAAGAGCTCCATTTTCGCAGGGCGGCAGAAAAACTTCACATGTCACAACCGCCACTTACCCGGCAAATCAAACAATTAGAAGAAGAACTAGGCGTACAACTTTTCAACAGACAAAACAGAAAAGTAGAGCTAACAGAGGCAGGCGCTTACCTAAAAAAAGAAATTGACGAAGTCTTTTACAAACTTGAAAGTATCCGAAAAGTTCTTAGACAATTTGAAAATGGTAGAACAGGTCAGTTCAAGATAGGTTACATTAGTTCAACTTATCATGCCTTACTCAATGACGTTTTGGTGAATATTAAAGACCGGTTTCCAAATCTTACAACCCGTTTATACGAAATTCCCACCATTAAACAAATAAAGGCAATTGAAACCGATAAACTGGATGTTGGGATAGTTCGCGCTCCGGTAGCTAGCGATCAGCTCAATGTTATTCCCCTGTATGAGGAAGGTTTTGCACTCGTATTTCCTTCCACAACGACTTTGTCTTTTGATGGATCAGTTAAAGATCTGACTAAATTTTCAAAGCACCCGTTTATATTTTTCAATAATGACTATGCTCCGCACTACTACAATACATTATTGGGGATTTGTGGTTTGGCGGGATTTGCACCGAATGTAGTGCACGAAGCCAATAATGTACACTCTATTGTAAGAATGGTAGAAAATGGACTCGGCATATCGATATTACCGGAGGGCACTATAAAGCAATACACCAATAATCAAGTTACTTTTGTAACTGTACGAGATATTGGCTACAAATCACTGGTTGTTGCCGCCTACAAGAAAAATGATGAGCGTGCCTATATCGCAAGCTTTGTCTCAATGCTCAAACAAGCGCTGATCGGCGATCAAGCTTGATTTGCCATTAAGCCTTCTTACTAAAAAGCCAGGTTCCCTTTGATCATTATGACAAATCTTTCCTAGGTTCGAACATAAATTCTTGATTTTTCTTGTTGATAATTTGCGATGGATGCGTTTCAATTTACTCAAAATGGAAAACGTTATGTATTTCTAGCAAAAGTTTTTATCCTTGAGCTATAGTGGATCATACAACAAACTGTAAAGGGAATTATTTCAACAAGTTTGCCAACTTAATGATATAAAGTCTATTTGAAAACTAATATAAAATCTGGCAGTACGTCGTTTGAACCGACTCTTTTGTGTAATTATCTTATGGGCTCCATCTAATATAAATTTCATAGGAATAGTCAAATGGATAACTTCGGACTTTATTGGGAAATAGGCTTAGCGCATATTTTTGACACCTCGGCTTATGATCACTTGATGTTTATCATAGCGTTATCGGCGACATACCGTTGGCTTGACTGGGACAAGGTAATCGTTTTGCTGACCTCTTTTACAATAGGTCATAGTTTGACATTAGCGATTTCTACGCTAACTACTTTCTCAATGGACCAAGATTGGGTTGAAGCACTAATCCCATTGACCATTTTATTCACATGTGTTTCTAATCTTTTCTCCCAAGTGCATACTATTAATCGTCGAAACTCAACAGGAAAATATGTTATGGCCGTATTTTTCGGTTTAATACACGGTCTTGGCTTTTCCGGTTACTTGAAATCAATATTACCGGTTGAGGATAATGTCTTGTGGCCATTAATAGCCTTTAACTTGGGAATCGAAGTCGCACAAATATTAATTGTCCTGACATTTTTAGTCATTACTTTTTGTGCACTTCAATTAGCAAAAATAAATCGAAGAGAATGGGTAGTTGGTGTATCGTGTTTCATCTCGGCTTTGGCCATCATGATGTTAACGGCATAGTTTTATCATTGGCAAAACCGTGATTACCTTTTGACTTAACGTAAGAACTCATTATTTATCCAGTTTTTAAACAAAAAAAATTGAATTCGAGATGAATAATATCGTCAATACGGTTTGAATTCGTGATATTCACTCAAACAATAAATACTTTTGAGTACTTAAACGTATTCATTTTTTTTACCAAAAAAATATGGACTGAATCATTCCTATTACATCAATACATGTATACCTAAATTTTAATGCCCTAAGTCTTAATTAGGGGAAAAGGTATCTTAACTAAAATGCATGAATAGGTTTCATTCTTTAGTCCTCCAAAACAATAAGAAAATGACAAGATTTCTTTTCCTGACTTGCTTAACAGCTATATTTTTTTCTTGTAAGGTCCAAACCCCTCCAGAAAGACATGTATGGAAACAAAAATTTGAACAGTTAGGGTCAGCTTTACCAACTGCCAATGAATATCGCTTGCCTTCTGGTGCGCCGGGTCCGAAGTATTGGCAGGTAAGAACCGATTATAACATTGCGGTTACCTTAAATGATGAAAATCAGAGCATCAAGGGAAAAGAGACCATCACTTTCCATAACACCTCACCAAATCAAATAGACTACTTGTGGTTGCAACTAGACCAAAACTTACTGTCGCCTGATTCAAACACTCCAAAAGTGACCCCAAATTATTTAAGGGATTCTATTTCGGCCAAACGCCTTCAGATGTTACTCAACGGTTTCGATTTCGATGGTGGGTTTAAGATTACGGAGGTTTCGGACATAAACAATGATTCGCTATCCTATACCATAAATAAAACCATGATGCGGGTTGATCTGAAGGAACCTCTAAGCTCAGGTCAAAAGGTAAGCTTCAATATTGCTTGGAGTTACAACATCAACGACCGAATGAAATTCATGGAAAGATCAGGATACGAATATTTTCCAGAGGACGATAATTATTTGTATACCATCGCGCAGTTTTATCCTAGGTTGTGCAAATATGATGACGTCGAGGGTTGGCAAAATAAGCAGTTCTTAGGTCGAGGAGAATTTGCATTAAACTTTGGTAACTACGAAGTGGAGATTACAGCGCCTTCGGATATGCTAGTTGGAGCCACTGGTGTCCTAAACAATCAAAACGAAATCTTAACAAAGGAGCAACTGCAAAGACTAGAGGAGGCAAAGACTTCGGTACGGCCTGTGATGATAGTAACGCAAGAAGAAGCAGAAGAGAATGAGAAAAGTAGAGCAACCGATACGAAGACCTGGAAGTTCTCAGCTGAGAATGTAAGAGATTTTGCCTGGGTGGCTTCCAGGAAATTTTTATGGGACGCGATGGGCGTGGAAATCAATGGTAAGCGGCCTATGGCTATGTCGTACTACCCAAAAGAAGGAAATCCACTCTGGTCCATTTATTCTACAAAGGCAGTAGCGAATACACTGAAAACCTACTCTAAATATACCATTGATTATCCATATCCGGTAGCTATTTCAGTGCATACCGCATCCATAGGAATGGAGTATCCTATGATCTGCTTCAACTGGGGTCGTCCTGAAAAAGACGGTACCTACTCTGATATTGTCAAATGGAAAATGATAGGCGTGATTATACATGAAGTGGGCCATAATTTCTTCCCTATGATTATCAACTCTGATGAGCGACAATGGACTTGGATGGACGAAGGCTTAAATACATTTTGTCAATACTTAACGGAAAAAGAAAACTATCTAGGATTCCCGTCTAGAAGGGGGCCAGCGACCACTATGGTCGATTACATGAAGGGCAACCCAGAGTTCATAAGACCAATCATGACGAACTCCGAACAAATATTACAGTTTGGAAACAATGCATATGGCAAGCCGGCAGCCGCACTTAATATTTTAAGAGAAGTTGTTATGGGCCCTGAGTTATTCGACTATGCATTTAAGACATATGCGCAAAGGTGGGCTTTTAAAAACCCAACTCCCGCAGACTTCTTTAGAACAATGGAAGATGCCTCTGGGGTAGATTTAGACTGGTTTTGGAGAGGATGGTTTTATACAGTTGACCATGTAGACATTGCCATAAGTGATGTAAAGTGGTATACCATAGCGCAAGAGGGGTCGCCAGTAGTTTCTTCTAAGCCTAATAAGAAAAAAGGATCTTCTAAGCTTCCGACTAGTTTTAGCGAAGCAAGAAGGACTTTTGTCTTAAAAGAGACTTCCAATAGAGAATATTATGAGTTTATGAATAGACTTAATGACAACGAGATTATTGCGGATAATGCTAAAATGAACTTTTACGAATTAACCTTCAAGAACCAGGGAGGCCTAGTCATGCCCATCGTTCTGAAATGGACTTATGACGACAATACTACAGAAACAGAAACTATTCCAGCAGAAATATGGAGGTATACAGAAAGCAAGGTTAGAAAAGTATTCAAAAAGGAAAAAAGAGCTATCAAAGTGGAAATTGATCCAGAAAAGAAAACTGCTGATGTAGACACAGATAACAATGTATTCCCTAGAGTAAATCGCGGATCAAGATTCGATAGTCGAAACAAAGACTAACGCTCAATCAATTCAGCAAAAAACTGCTCATATTTGGTGACGGTATTTTCAATCGAAAACTTCTGAAATGCCGTCACATGACCTCCTTGAATTAATTTATGAGCTAATTTCTCACTCTCAATAATTTTTTCAATTTGACTCGCTAGTTGCCTAATATTGTTGTTTTCATACAAGAGCCCGTTTTCACCATCTTCTATGAGGTCTATATTTCCTGCAAACGCCGTGGCTATTACAGGTACTCCAAGTGCCATTGCTTCAAGTAGTGATTGAGAAAGCCCTTCCATTGTTGAAGGCAACACCTTAACAGAGAAAACTTTATAATAATACAGTACTTCTTCGCTTGAGACTGCTCCGACATATATAATGCGATGGCGCTCTAGTCCTTTACTTGCATCTTTTAGGTCATCAGTTTCTTCAATCCCTACGAAAAGCACAGTAACAGAGGTTTGCACATGTGCCAGTGACAATAGTAATTGTACTTGCTCTTTGAGTCTTGATACACATCCGATGACCACATCACTAGGTGTAATATTGTATTTAATGCGCAAACGCTGCTGTTCATCCTCTATTTTGGGAAGGACATACTTCTCTGAAGGTGTACCGTTTTCTATAACCTTGATACGGGCAGAGGGGATTCCAAGTTTCTCTAATCCGTCTTTAACTTGAGTACTCACTGCGACGAACTCCTTGGCTGTAAGTAAGTAGAACCAGTTTTGGATGAACAAGCCGCTACTTTTTGGCATCTGCCGTCTTGTATGTATGATAGGAGCTTTTAATCCGTAAAATAGTTTTGCAAGACCAGCTCCATATCTGTCCCAGCTGCTTTGTGCGTTAACAATATCTATGGCATTGTTAGCGCAAAATCTCGCAATCTCTTTTGCATTGGCAAAGTCAAATTTGCCCTTGAATTGCATGGGAACTGCTGTGGCTTTGCTATCTTTTAGCAATTGGAAAATAAGTGATTCTTGGCGACAGGCTAGAAAAACGTTATGCCCTCTACTGGCAAGTCCTTTGGCCAAGTAGCTTATGGAATTAGTAGAGCCTGCCATGTCTCCTTGGTGAGTAATCAACAGAATATTCATCACGGCAAATTTAATTTCTTATATCAATTCAAGAAGATGAATATTTGATAAGCCGTGATATCTAATAAATACTTGTGGAAATGAGGTAAAAAAAATTGGCGTTTGGTATACCAGACCAAACGCCAATTTAGACTAACTGTTATTTCTAATGACTTAGGTCAATTCCTTTTTGAAATCCACTTGACATGGTGTTAAGCGGCAAAGTAAGTATGATATGATCCGATAATATCTTTCCAGAAATATTATCAAAGTCCACATCATAAGGTAATGGCAAAATTTGAAAAATAAATGGCATTTTGCCCTTTTTCGGCTCTTCATCCTGTAGAGAGATAACAGATGAAATCACTAGATTTCCTTTTTCGATTTGAATATCGATCTTTTCAGGATTCAAACCAGCCATTCTGAAATCCACTTTATAATGGTTTTCAAATCGTTTAATGTCCAATCTTCCTTCTGACATTCCACCACTTATGGTGTTGATTATGTCAGCAGTTTCGGCTAAATGCTTAATTAGTTCTTTGTCAACTTTCATGGCTATACAATTTTCATAATCAGATTACAAGATTCGTACCAGTTACATCCAAATAAAAAACACAAAACAATAACGCTTTGTTTCTGACATTATTACAGATATATCTTGCTTTCAAGGTCAGAATGTCAGTTGGAGTAACAGAATTGTTAAGTTATGACCGCATGTTTATAATATCATATGTAACACAAGCGAAGTGAATATGAATGAAACAGATCAAATCCTGTATTAAACAATACGTCTATAAAAATACAAAAAATTTTGGGGAATATTGGTTATTTTGTTACCAAAAGTGACGTTTGGATAAGAAAATTTGAATAAATAGGCGTATTGACTAAAATAGAAATGCCCTAAAATAAGAATAGCTCCAGATAAGTCTGAAGCCATTCGTCCACCATCTAATCCATTATTAAAAACACCTAAATCTTACAAGTTGTCACTTGCTGTAAGTATACCTGATTCATTATAAACCAGTATTTTATACAAATTTCCTTTTCTATCGTAGAAGCTCCAGCTTCCAAACGGTTGATTATTTAAAAAATAACCTTTTTGCTCTAGCGTCTTTCCATTTTTACGGTAGAGTACAAATGCTCCATCCGCGACACCATAATTAAAGTTTTTTACCAACTTTACTCGGCCATTATCGTACCACTCTTTGTAATAGCCGTGTTTTTTACCTTCTACATATGTGGTCTCACTTCTCAAACTTCCGTCTTCGAAATAGCTGTATTTTACACCAGTATAGCGTTCATGTTCCTTATGAGATATTTCATCGGCTGAAGTTTGCGCGACCAACGTCGACATGATCACAATCTGTGCCACGACGAACCCTATTAGTCTACACACTTTCATTATTTCTTTCTAAGTTTATAGCTGATTCTTGTGAGCAATTTAGAGGTTTTCATGTGAAAGAAATTTGGGATTAGACCAATCGCGTGTACACATCGGCTTGGTACTAATTTTGTTCGATAAAAGTGATTTTTACGAAAATCGCGTTTTCATAATTTTATCCATTCTATCAGAACTTTTGTGTGGCTTATTTATCTTCGCCTTATAAAATATATTGATATGTTCAATCCCCCTATTACAGACGGAGTACAGTTGTTTTTATGGATAGTAGTTGGCCTATTGGCATTTGCTAAAGCGTTGACAGTAGTGGATATAAAGAAGACCTTTCAAAAAAAGGGACATTAATTTAGAAGTGCTGATTTACTTTTTGTCAGCTACTAAGACTGAACTTATTAGAAGGAATTTTGAGAGCGTCCCGAAAGCGTTTAAAAAAATTTGACGGACGTTCAAGATTCTTAAGTCTTCTTTCCAACAGTGATTCTGGCTTAATAAACTGCGTTACCTTTTGGAAAAAGAATCTAACCCAACTGGAATTCGCCAATGGGTAATTCCAGACCTACACGGATGCCTCCTCACACTACAGGTCTTGCTAGACAAAATAGCACCAAATAAAGAAGATAAGCTTTTCTTCTTAGGTGATTACATAAATAAAGGTCCAAACAGCTATGCGTTGATAGCCTTTTTAATGAGCCTAAAAACTAAGGGGTATCGAGTCTCTTTTCTTATGGGCAATCACGAATACCATCTTAAACGCTATTTTGATAATAAAGCAAAGCGTGGTGAATATAAGATTAATGATGAGTTAAAGTTTGAAATGGCGAATAACCATAAGCGAAAAGTGGTTTTGTCTTTTTTGGATAGCCTAGCGCCATTTATAGAATTAGAAAATCACTTTCTGGTTCATGCTGGCTTTGATTTCTCAGTTCAAAACCCATTCGATGATGTCAATTCGATGATAAGTATTAGAAACTTTAAATACTCTAAAACGAAAGCCGCTTCCAAAACGATCATCCACGGACACCACCCTCACTTACTTAGCGATATTATCAAAAGGGTTGAAAAAGAGAACAAGATATTACCTCTGGATAATGGTTGTGTATACCATAACAAACCAGGTATGGGAAACCTACTGGCCTATTCTCTTTTGGACAGGAGTATTACAATAGTGAGAAATAGAGAGAATAAAGGTACGAACTAGACTCGTGAACCTCATCAATTAATCTATCCAATCCTTTTCGTGCTTGCTTATCTTTTTGTTAGGAATGATATAAGGACAAATAATTGCAAGAGCGAATAAAACTCCGATGATATAGATAATTGGATGTACAGACATTTTCTTTATTTTATGCTGCAAATATAGACATCGAATTGATTTGGTAGTTACTTGTGGATTGAAATTATGGCCTTAGGCATGATTTCTTATAGGTGAATGTATGCTTTTCCAATAAGACTTTTTCTGGATCTTCGTTTGCCATTCTAAAAGGTTTATTGACTTTCTTAATGTCAATCTTGTGGCCTTTATAAATAAGTACTTCTACCAATCAGTAAGTCACAAGTTTAAAATTCTTTTTAAATGTTTGTATAGCGGATTCCGCTTGGTTTACCAGTGTTGGCGACCTGAAAAATTAGATGTATATGGACTCCATATGATAATTACACAAAAGAGTTGTTTTGAACGACGTATTGCTGAATTTCATATCAGCTCTTAAACTGACTTTATATAACATTTAGGAAATATGTTCATAACCTTTACGTGATAGGTCATCCTTATTTTCGTAGTCAACGAGCATTATGAATCACATGAAGTTAAATACTGAAATTTACGGAGCCTTTAGGAGCCTAAGTAACGAACAGAAATCAGATGTCTATTCATATATCGAAACCCTAAAAAAGGAAACCAAAAGAAGAGATGTAAAAAAGCAACGTGCGATCAGGCAAATCAACTATGCTTTGAAAACTGGAAGTACTTTTTAATCTTCTGAAAGAACGATCACCATATCTTCGTCTGTGAGATTTACCATTTCCGACTTGACAGGGTTGACGTATACTCCATATCCTTTTGAAGCATCACGAGATTGCCTTACAATTCTATACCCTATCGCTACTTCATTTTTTCTAGCAGCAGACTCTAGTATCGTATAGAAAGTTACCGGCTTTCCAATTTGCACATATTCACGCGCTGGCTTAATATATATTTCCGATCCGTCAGCGTCGAAGAGGTCTTCGAAAACGCGCATTAAGTACTTATTTTCAGAAACCTGACTCATCAATAAACTAAGCAGCTTATCGCTCACAATGAAGTCATCAGCGCTGGTGATATCTGCCAATTGTCTATTTCGAATATCCAGCATTTCACTAACAATATTGAAATGCTTTCCACTCTTTTCTGAGAAGTTTCTTAAATGTAGTAACGTAATCAGGGTTTGGGCGTCTGCTTCTTGTATTGGGAAATGCTCTTGATAGCAGAGTAATATGATATAATCATATGTCTGACAGTTCATAGCATGCAAAGTCTCGCGGTCAGTGGTTTCAGCTACCTCGAAGTCCAAATCCATATTGGAAAGGTCTTGTCTCAATTTGCGAATCTCGAATTTTGGATCGTCAAATTTTGAATAAACTTTACAATAAGAATTCGCAGCTACATAGTAATCTAATTCTTGAATGATGTATTTAGCTCTCCTATTCCAACCTACCACTAAAACTCGTTCCTCTTTAGGCACATTCGATGGGTAGTGGGCCATTCTACCCTCATCGATTTTCATTTTTTTACCTTTGCCTACTACAAGCGTATCATCATCTTCTGTGATGCCGATCACTCTATCACCATCTTTGAAAACGGTTCCCATAGGTGGGTTTACCTCTACGTTACCACCAGAATATTGAATGCCAATAATGGCAGAGTCAGGGTACATGAACAAGGCTTGTCTAAAAGTCTTGCCAACAAGCTTAGGTTCTTCAGTGAAATATATCTCATCACCTCCAAAGTCCATTAACTCGATGTAAACAACACTTAAACCTGGTTGTCTACTTGTTTGTACCATGATACGAGAGATGATCTCATCAGATAGAATTAGTTCTACCTCATTTCCACCGACCATCTTAGCCACCTCGTAGTTTTTCTTATCTTCAATCTCAGCAGTAATATGATATGGTTCTTTTCTTCTTTCTGGGTTCGTAACAATCGCTACGATTGTTTTTATGATTTGCGAGTCGGAGTTCTGATTTTCCTTATCTAGGATTATGATCGACTTGGTGTCAAAAGGGTTGGCGATGTATAAATCGTGAACGTCAATTGGATTACCTGTTCTACAAATTACCCTGGTGTTTTTCGTATGTCCAACTTTATCTCGGATCTCATCTTCCATTTCCACTTTATCACGATCCGCAAGAATGACAATCGACCCTCTTCGCTGGTTTTCGTTGGCCAGAATTAGCTCGGATATAATGGTAAAGATCTTGGAAGACCATCCCAAGATCATCACGTGGTCTTTTTCTATGACGAAAGATCTACCCTTTCGTAATTCTTCTAACTTCGTGAGTATACCATTTGAGATTAAACCAATCAGCACCGACATGACTACGATACCGATAATGGTAACGAGTAACATGAGACCACGCAGCCACCAGTTTTCATGGTTTTCTCCTATAGTTCCTGGATCCAACACGTGGATCATATTGATCCAGAAGGAATGAAGAAACCCGAAATTTTCATCGTGATCAGGATGAATTCCGAGAATTAAAAGAACGCCGGCAAAGAAAACAATGATGAACAGACAAATCAGAGCAAGCCATGAAATCAAGGCTAATGTTCCCCTGGAGATAAAATTGTCAAATAAATAGTTGAGCCGGACTTTATATGGAACCTTTACCATACTGTGAAGTTATCATACTTTAAGCAACAAAGCTACAGAGTGATTTGCAATGTCTTGATCAAAAAAATGAGATAGTGGTATTGAGAGATCAAAAAACTATATCAGCGTTAAACCTCCAATGAGCATTCATATGCCGTTAGTAGTCGAAAAGACAAATAAAATGCTGTTTAGAAAAAGAAAATCTCGCTGTATTTCGTTAATATACATGTAGATTGATACTAAAAGAAAGAGAGAGATGGATGAGTTAATAATCGACTTGGCCCTCTACGATAAAATTGAAGAGGCCATTACCGAAGCCGAAAGGCTGGCTAATATTAAGATTGATTTTTATACCATAGAAGATACCGAGAATACTGATCTGATTAACTTAGGTACTCAGCGCTTGTATGAGCTTTTGGAAGACAAGGTATCCCGCGATACGCAAGGGATAGTTGTGTTCTGCATGTCTCCTAAGCTTAAGCAGTTTGCTATTATCTTCGATAAGTCGCTTAAAAGCCGTATTAAGGAAAAGGATATGAGCGAGATAAAAGGATTAATTCAAGACAGATTTAAGTCTGGAAATATCCTGCTTGGTCTGGAAGAAGGCTTCCAGCTTATCGCCGCTTATTTGAGAAAGGATATTCACAAGCCTATCGACGTATAGACATTAGCGAATACAACTTCCAGCGTTAATATCAAAGGTAGATCCGGTGGCGTGATCTGCCATACCGCTAGACAAAAAAGTGATTAGCGGGGCAACATCTCGTGCCTCAGTGAGCCTGCTCATAGCAATATCAGAATCGGCATATCCTTCGCCATACTGATCATTGAAACTTCTCGCTACGTCACCACGGACAAATCCTGGTGCGACATTAAATGCTGTAATATTGTGACGTCCATAATTAGCAGCTATCGACTTGGTGAGACTGGCAAGTGCACCTTTAGAGCTTGAATAGGCTAGATAATCACTATGTTCTCCTTGCTGCGCTGCTCTGGATATGACATTTATGATCCGAACAGTTCGTTTGCGAGAAAGTGCATGCTTGATTATTCTATCTGACAGAATAGCACTGGATCGGACATTTACCGCATGTGTGTCGTCCCACAGTGAAGTCCATTCTTTTTCACTACTGTCAAAATTCGTGGCTACCATAAGGCTGGCGCAATGTACGAAGACTTCTATTGAGCCATATTTCATAATTACCTTGTCAAATAAGTCGTGCGTGTCACTAGATTTTGACAAGTCGGCGTAAAATGCTCGAGAATCATTTCCGAGTACGTGAGAAAGGTTTTCGGCTTCTCGACTATTCTTAAAATAATGCACGGCCACCGTTGCGCCGGCTTCAGCGAGCTTTGAGGCAAGGGATTTTCCAATGGTCCCTGTTGCACCGGTTACTAATATATTTAGGCCACCAAGATTGACGTACATAACAAAAAATCAAACAACGAATATAATCATTATCCAAATTTGATTGCCTTAATTTGTTTGATCTATAAGTAAGACAAACATGTGGAAGCCATTATCCTTCTCAGATTGGGAATCAATTGCGCATACGCGAAAACAATTTCACCAAGCCATTCAAAATGTTGCCGCAGTGGGAAGACAGTTTTTACCCTATTCGAAAACAGATCAGAATGCTACGTTGGAGTGGGTAAATGATTACAACCGATTGGCATGTAAGTGGGTAAAAGCAGGAAAAACCTTTCGCTCTTCTATCAGCTTTGATGAGTTCGAGGTATTTTTAGTAGATGAAAATGTAGACACCATTGCAAGCCGAAGTTTAGAAGGAAAGACACAAGCTCAAGTTATGGTCTGGCTAGAAACCGAAATTGCTAAACTAGGCCTTGATATAGCGTCTCTAGATCTTAACTTCCCGTATAAGATCCCAGCGTACAATACGGCAAAGGGCAAGCCATTTTCTATCCAAAATGATCAAAGCGGACCGGAACTGGGTAAATATTATCACAATGCGCATTATATATTTAATATTATAAAGCCGGCAAAATGTGAAATTAACTGTTGGCCTCATCACTTCGATATGGCGTATAGAATAACCTTATTAGAGACGGACGATCCTGAGAATTCTCCGCAAATCAACGTTGGGTTTTCTCCGGGTGATGAGAATATCTCCGTACCCTATTTTTATGTTTATTCATGGCCCTATATCACAGAACCCGAAAAATTCAACCCGGAAAGAGGTAATTGGAATACAGATAACTGGATTGGACAGGTACTTCCTGTCTCGGAGTTATTAGCAGAAAAAAACCAAAAACAAGCATGCATTAGTTTCTTTAATGAAGCTATTGCCTTTTTCACCGAAGAATTGGGGTATTAATGAAGTATTAAGTTGTTGAAGCGATTTATGACTTACGTCTTCTTGTTAGATATCTCATCTAACTTCTCCAGTACTCTATCTAGTTTACCTTCTAAGTCGTCTACTCTTCCGGACATTTTTTCCAGCCGGTCTTGAATATCTTCATCTTCAATGAAGTAATCGGTAATAGTACCAATCATGGTTGAGAACATAATCATACCCATGACAACTAATACAATAGATAGTACTTTTCCTTCAAGCGTTACAGGCGGTATATCTTGTAGGAAGCCTACAGTAATAGTCGTATAAGTCGTCCACCAAACGGCATCTTGAATACTACCGATAGCAGGGTTTTCCTTTCCTTCTAGCTCATAGAAGCTAAAGGACAGCAATAATATGACCACCGCATTCATGATGATTAAGTTTTTGAGGGTGGAGAAGGAGTTTCGCTTGCTGAAAAACACAAACAACTGTTTAGCAGATCTTGCGACTCTTAGAATCCGAATGATTTTGACCACTCTACCGGCACGTAATGCGCCTACTGTTGGGATAGACGAAACAAAATCAATCCAGTTGTAACGAAGGAATAGCCATTTATCCTTGGCTTTATATAATCCAAAAAAGAAATCTCCTAAGAAAATCATACAGATAGCGAAGTCTATTCGCTGCAGTGTATTTTTTGTTTGTTCCGAATAGCTTACAAGTGTACTTACGTATAGTTCGACTACTACGTAAAGTGATAGAATAAGCAGGAAATTTTGAAACTGGTTTCTTGATATTGCCATGTTCAGTGGTAATCTCATCGTTAATCGCATGCGCACAATTTTTATAAAAAAATATGACTATCGAAACATCATATCGATAAAGGAATTACTATATTTCCTTATCAACCTATTAAACTCCGGAATGATGAGAGCGGTTAAAAAAATTCTATTTGCCATATTGTTTATCGCAGGTACCTTATTTGGAGCTGTATTCTTTCATTTAACGTCTTTAAAGCCCTATTATAACGGTTTTCACTATTTTGAAAATGTGCAAAATGAGACGGAAATTTTTTTCGATGAACACGCCATTCCGCACGTTATCGCGCATAACGAATCTGATGCATTTTTTTCCTTAGGTTATCTACATGCCATGGAGCGTTTATGGCAAATGGAACTGCTGCGCAGGATTGCTCCTGGTAGATTAAGTGAGGTTTTGGGCAAAGACCTAATAGGCGCAGATAAGTTTTTCAGGGCAATGGGAATTCATCATTACTCTGAGGTATCGGCCGAACGATTTGAAAGGGAGGCACCTCGAGAAGTTAAAGAAGCCGTACAGAGCTACTTAAATGGAATTAATGAATTTGTAAAATCAGGCTATCTGCCATTTGAATTTCAACTTATAAGGCTAGACAAAACGCCCTTTACACTCGTCGATATTTACAACATTATTGGCTATATGTCGTACAACTTTGACCACGCTAATAAGACCGACCCTTTGGTTACCTATATTACGGGTTTAGGTCAATCTTATATTGCTGATTTATCACTAGAAGG
>CAYMST010000107.1:0-15082 GCA_964393115.1 uncultured Roseivirgaceae bacterium
TAAAAAAAGGTCAATCGTTGATATATAATCTAAATTTGCATTATATCTTTAAATATATAGATTCTTTCAACGTAACAAATTAAATGTTTTAATCATGAAGAACTTAGAAATGAATAAGAGCATTTGGAAAGACTTAATCTCCAAACTTAAAATTCAGTTTCCACAACTTACCACCGAAGATTTTATGGAAATGAACCATTCTGCAAAGTCACTAATCGATGGCTTGAGCCTCAAAGTAGGCATGTATGAAGGTGAAGTAGTATCCATCATAGAAGACAACATGGAATTGATACAAGCAAAACGTCCATATTAGAATGACATACTAGTTCGCGCAGATATTTGAGCTCCTCTTACGAGGGGCTTTTTTTTTATCCATTTTTTCAAAAACCAAAAGGATCCAATACTTTTGATTTTGTGTTGTTTTAGAGATGCCGAGGCCGTTTACAATTTACCGGTAAATTACGGACCTTCTTAAACAAATAAAATCTCACTAATTGTCAGAATCAAGTACGAGCTATTCCCAATTCATCAAAGTAGGGCTTCCATTCCCCATTCCATCGTTATTTACTTATGTTGTTCCAGCATCTCTGGCCATGAGTGTTCATGTGGGTTCGAGGGTCATCGTGCCTTTTGGCAAGAAAAGGTTTTACACCGGAGTAATCTTTGAATTAATCGAAAAGCCGAAATCAACAGATAGTCGATATGATATCAAAGAAATAATTGATATTGTTGAGGATAACCCTATTGTATACGAACAGCAACTTTCTCTTTACCGATGGATTGCCGACTACTACATGTGTACTATAGGAGATGTTTTGAAAGTAGCTATCCCTTCCGGGCTAAAGCTGAGCAGTGAATCAATAGTACAGCTAAACCCAGAAATAGACACCGATGAATGGCATGACGCGGAACTTAACGACCATGAACATCGGCTTATGGATGCCTTATCAAATAACGGCACCTTGTCTTACCAGGACATTTCCTTACTCTTAGGCATCAAGAAGGTCATACCAATTATCAAATCTCTCGCGTCCAGACGTTTATTATTTGTCCTCGAACAAATAAAAGATAAATACACCCCTAAAAAAATCAAAAAGATATGGCTCAATAAGGATTACTATGAGACGGAGGATAAACTGGAAGAGCTATTCCATTCACTTGAAAAGAAACAAAAACAACTGGAGGTATTACTTCTTCTTCTCAAACTTCAAGATAATCCCGTAATACCCGCTCAAAAGATTGATAAATCGACATTCAATCAACATGACCTTTCAAAATCAGCTCTCAACACCCTTATTAAGAAAAACATTCTTATCGAAGGGGAATTCATCATTCCTCGGTTTCAATTTAAATCTCAACACCAGGTTCCGACCATCGAGCTTAGCGAAAATCAAAGTAAGATATTTACATCGCTAGAAGAACAATTCGAAAAAAAACATGCCGTATTACTTCATGGCATCACTGGAAGTGGTAAAACGGAGATATACATTGAACTTATTAAAAAACACATTAAAAATCATGGGCAGGTACTGTTTCTGATGCCCGAAATCGCCTTGACGGTTCAAATCATCGAGCGGCTAAAAACTCATTTTGGCAACTTAATGGGAGTCTACCATTCTAAATATTCGGATAACGAACGAGTGGAAGTTTGGAATGGTGTTTTTACCGGAAAATATCAACTGGTCGTTGGGGTACGATCCAGTGTATTTTTGCCGTTTGAAAACCTCAAATTGGTCATTGTAGATGAGGAACATGAAACCACATTTAAGCAACAAGAACCAGCCCCAAAATATAATGCGCGAGACATAGCTATTACCATGTGTAGTATGTTCGGAGCCAAATGCTTATTGGGTTCTGCAACCCCTTCTCTTGACTCTTGGTTTAACGCGAAAACTGGAAAATTTGGTTTCGCATACTTAAACGAAAGATACGGAAAGGCTACCTTGCCTCAAATAGAAATCGTCAAACTCGGAAGAAAGAATAAAAATAAATTCATTGCCCCTATACTCCTTCAAGCTATTGAAAAAGCCCTCAGTGAAGATGAACAAACACTAATTTTTCAAAATAGACGGGGTTATTCACCATACTTGACGTGCAATACTTGCTCAGAAACAACGAAATGCATTCACTGTGCTGTAAGTCTTACATATCATCATCGTGAGCGTTTGCTGAAATGCCACTATTGTGGGTATGTCGAAAGCGTGCCTAAAAAATGCCATTACTGTAACTCTACGGATCTTAGCCTAACTGGCTTCGGTACTGAAAAACTGGAAGAGGAGTTATCTCTTATCTTTAAAGATAGTCGTGTTGAGCGCATGGACTATGACACCACTCGTTCTAAGCTCGGCTATAACAATATCATCGATGCCTTCGCAAAAAAGGAAATCGATATACTCGTAGGAACCCAGATGATTACAAAAGGATTAGACTTTGAACATGTAAATCTTGTTGGTGTAACAGAAATCGATCGACTCATTAACTTCCCTGACTTCCGCTCTTCGGAGAGAGCATTACAAACTATCATTCAAATTGCGGGTAGATCGGGCAGGCGAGAAAAACAGGGAAAAGTCATTATTCAAAGTAACAAAGGTGACCATGAGGTCATACGAGCGGCGATTAGGAACGATATAAATGGTTTTTATGAAAAAGAACTTAGCGAAAGACGCCACTTCAGGTACCCTCCTTATTACAGGCTGATAAAAGTAGTTTTTAAAAGTAGTGACTTGTCGGAAGCCCAAAAAACGTGTGAACACTACCTTTCAATGGTAAGAAACGAGTTGGGGACAAGATCAGTAATAGGCCCCAACACTCCTATTATTGAAAAAATAAGAAATCAGTTTGTGTCCGAAGGACTTATTAAAATCGAAAAAGGTAAGAAGGACCTTTCTACAACCAAACGGTTGCTAATTGAAGCATCTGATAAAATCAGAGCACAGCTTATTTCACAAAAAGTTTTCATCACCTTCGATGTTGATCCTTACTAATATTTTATTGAAAGCAAATATTCAAACAATACAAAAGTCATTTTTTAGTTGTTTTTGTGAACGCTAGTGAAGTAACCATGTACCAAGTCAAGGTTTAGTTGTAATTTTGAAATCGTATATTCAAAGGGGGGCCAAGTCCCAAGAAAGAAAGTTGAGACTCATTTTATTATTTTTCATCGTTGCCTTCTCATCTGCAGCAATAATTAGTTGTGAGGACTGTGAGGATTGTCTTGACTTTGTCAATAGTCAGACCCTCAGTACCCGATTGATTGATGCGGACTCGTTGAATACACTTGATAGCCTGGTGACCTATTACCAAGAAAGGAGCGATACATTAAATAGTATACTTAACCTTCAGAATGAACGCTTCGAAGAATTGATAGGTAATATTCAAGCCTTTCAAGACTCACTAAACAATGGCAGTCAAAGTGAGGACTGGCAAAAATTAATCGATGAAAATACAGCATTAAGAAGTACTGCGAGCGATAGCATAAGGATGCTTACCAATACCATAGAAATTGTCGACAGTCTGGCATCAGAGTTTGATATTAGCTTCACCGCTATTGAAAACGGTAAAACCCTTATTGAAAGAATAGTTAACAATCGAACGAATAGCACTCAGGTATTTGTGGATAGTGTAGAGTCTACCTACGGAATTCCATTATCTCTATTAGAAGATAGTGTAAACTACACCTTCGTCATCAACGGTGTTGAGAGTAGAATTTCTATTGATTACGATCTTGAGACCGTTGAAAATGCAAACGGATACATCGTAACACGAGCTTACAATATTCAGGAGCCAACCATATTTGAGGGTTCGGGATTTGATAGCCTGGACTTTGATTTCGAACTAGAGAGCAATCGTTACACGAATGAAGTTTCACTTATCCTATATTATTAGTTTCGTTCTCATACACTTTTGTTTATTCTCCCAAGCACAAGTTTCAAGCTATGATGTAGACAGTATTCTCGTTGCAAACGATCAGGTAGATTCTACAGTTGAAGAGACAACAAGTCATTCCTTACTCTCTGAGATGGCCGTTAATATCGACTATGGTAAGTTATTTGATGTACTTCTGGAGGACGAAACAAAATGGGAAGCAGGCTTCTCCATCGTTTTAAGAGAAAAAATACAGCTAATCGCTGAATATGGAATCACGGATTTAAGGCCAAAAAATGTGTACAAAAATGCTGGTTATGAAGTAACTGGAAATTATCTAAGGTTCGGTGCCTCCTATTTTCTACGGCCGACCCCAAAAAACTCCGCTTCAATTGGACTTCGATACGGGCTTGTCTCTGATTTTGAACACAGGGGAAATTACAGACAAAATATTCCAACGGATGATTCAGGTGAGCCTATCACGAATCTACAACCCACACTTTCGACTGAATTCAGGCATGGCGCGATGAGTGCAAGTTGGGTAGAGGTGGTTCTGCAAACAGAAACTAGGTTTTGGAAATTTGCCTACTTCGGTCTTCAGTTTCGACTAAGAAGAAAAAATAGCATTAACAATGCTCCGGACCAAGGAGAACTTCAACCCAAGGTCATCCCAGGATATGGAAGTGCAGAACACTCCACCACACCCGCTGTAAATGCCTACATAAAACTCAAGTTGTTATAAAACGCACTTTAAATATCCCACTCATCATTGAGCAGAGAAATAGCATGATGTCCGGTTAGGTCAAACTGACACGGCACAATTGAAACATAATTGTTGTTAATGGCCCATTCGTCGTTGTCCTCTCCTTTGTCATGATTGACAAAGTTACCGGTCATCCAAAGGTATTCTCGTCCATTCGGGTCTATTCTGAGATCAAAGTCTTCTTCCCATCGTGCATTAGCTTGTCTACATACCTTGATACCTTGAATAGGCATATTAGAGGCCGCAGGAAGATTTACATTTAATGCAATTCCTTTCGGAATACCCTTGAGTAATGTTTCTCTGGTTATTTTTAAAATAAACTCATCAACGTGTGAGAGATCCGCATTGGCGTCATACTCGCACAAAGAAAAGCCAATAGCAGGAGTTCCTTCAATGGCCCCTTCAATAGCCGCAGACATTGTACCTGAGTAGAGCACGCTGATAGAGGTATTACTTCCATGGTTTATTCCGCTGACAACCAGGTCAAATTTTCTTTCCTTTACAATTTGGTGCTTGGCAAGCTTTACACAATCTGCCGGTGTACCATTGCACTTGTAGGCCTTAATATCTGGAAAAATATCCTCCTCATCTACCCTCAAGGTTTCTCCAATGGTAATAGCGTGTCCCATACCTGACTGTGGACTATCAGGAGCTACAACAATAACCTCTCCTATTTGTGACATCAACTGTACCAACTTCCTAATCCCCTTGGACGTAATGCCGTCATCATTGCTTACTAAAATGAGTGGTTTACCCTGCATGAATTGCTAATTATTTACTTTTCCAGCGACGTGCTCCCATACCTGATAGCGTTGTAATACGCTGCTATCTTGATAAGATGTGCTGGTTTATCAATACTCAATTTGTTTTTTCTAATGTAAAGGTCCATAGCCTTCTTGTCGAACCCTAACATCTTTACCAAGTTCTTACGCGACCGATCGCGAAATTCGATCATCAAACCCTCTTGGTCCAAAAAATAAAAATCGTAATCAAGCTTCTCAACCGTATAAAATAGTGGATTGGTGTTATAAGGATTATACCGGTCCTGAGTGCTGATCGTTTCTCGCGAGATTTTTTCCCGCGCCATGAGGGTCATGGGAGCCTCATACATCAATTCAAATAATATATCGCGCTTATACCGTGCAGAGACTTCATAGGGAAGAGAGTAAAACGTTTTTAATTTATCCTCATTATCCGCAATCTGAAATAGAAAGATATTATTAGCTCCTATCGTGGAAGTTCCAGATGGATTTTTCAGAATTACGGTGTTTACATCAAGGTTGTATTTGAGGGTACCTTCAAGTGTATCTCCTTTTTTCAAGACTACAAACCCATTGTACCAATTATCGGAAGGAAGTATTTGAGATACTCCTACCTGTGGCAACAACGAGAAGGTTAAAAAAACGATCGAAAAGAAGTTACTTTTTAAGTATCTCATGTCCCATTTTATCTCTTTTCGTCTCTAAGTAGTCCTTATTATGTTCATTAGGAGGTATTTCAATACCAACATTATCCACTATCTCCAGACCATGACCAATAAGTCCTACCCTTTTCTTAGGGTTATTGGAAATTAATTTTATCTTCGAAATACCTAAATCTCTTATGATTTGCGCTCCTACACCGTAGTCACGCTGGTCCATACCAAACCCCAACTTCAAATTGGCTTCGACAGTATCATACCCTTCCTCTTGGAGTTTATATGCTTTAAGTTTATTCAACAAACCAATACCGCGGCCTTCCTGATTCATATAAATAATCGCCCCTTTTCCTTCTTTCTCAACGATCTCCATGGCAGCATGAAGCTGCTCTCCACAATCACAGCGACACGAACCGAATATATCCCCGGTTACACACGAGGAATGTACCCTCACTAAAACGGGCTCTTCTTTTTCCCATTCTCCCTTTACCAAGGCCAGGTGTGTATCACCGGTATTCTTTTGGTTGTAGGCGATCAGGTCAAAATTACCCCAGTTAGTAGGCATCTTGACGTCTATCTTTCTTTCTATTAACGATTCGTTTTTTAGGCGATATTCAATCAAGTCCTTTATAGTCACCAACTTAAGATTAAACTTATCAGCAACTAAACGCAGGTCAGGAAGACGTGCCATAGAGCCATCCTCATTCAAAACCTCTACCAGTACTCCGGCAGGCTTAAACCCAGCCAATCTAGCAAAATCAACAGCTGCCTCGGTATGTCCAGCACGCCTTATTACTCCTCCTTCCCTTGCCTTGAGCGGAAATATATGTCCTGGACGCCCCAAATCTTCTGGTTTTGTATCTGGGTTAACCAGTGCTTGGATTGTTTTAGAACGATCACTTGTACTGATTCCAGTAGTAGTACCATGGCCTATTAAGTCAACCGATATGGTAAACGGTGTTTCATGAACAGCTGTATTCTTACCTGTCATTAATTCGAGCCCCAGCTCCTCGCAACGTTCTTCAATTAACGAGACACAAATTAAACCGCGGCCTTCTCTAGCCATGAAGTTGACGATCTCAGGGGTAATTTTTTCCGCAGCGCAGATGAAGTCACCTTCATTTTCTCTATCCTCATCATCTACTACGATGATGATTTCGCCACGTTTTACCGCTTCAATCGCTTCTTCTATCTTATCAACCTTAACCATTATATGCTTTATCTTTTCATTTAACTTGTCAACACATTTCCCAAAACTTTGGCTATCTCCATCTCCATTGTTTTCAGGTGCTGATGCCGCTCAAGTAATTCATTCATAGCTTCCTCTTCATCTAACGATTGCATCATTTTCATGTTATCACGAATTTGACGCTTAATAACGTGTAATTTCAGTCTTAAAATATTGTTGATCGTTAAATCATTGAGGATATCTTCCTCTTCGGGAATGTAAATATTATACTTTTCTGCCCATAGAGCACTTGTTTCATGTTTTTTCATCGTTAAATCAACAATGCACTTGTTGATTTCGTCATCATTGAGATCCATAAGCTGCTTTGTAGTCAGCAACTCATTCTGCGACAAGGCCTGCTTAAAAAGCTGAATAATTTTATTATATGTAGTATTATCGAAATCCAAATCTTCAATCTCACTCAAGAAAAACTCCGCTAAATACCTACTATTATCCTCGCCGTCAACGATAACAGAATCCGCATAGTTCAGCAATACCCTTACACACTCTTGTTCGCTTAACAAAAGGCCAATGCTAATGTTATCTTCGAAAGAAGAAGGAGCTGCCGTTAGATCGGTTTCAGGAATAGGAGGTGCTGATTGGCTTTCGTACCTGCTATCATCACTTTTTGAGTCGAGAATTTTTTTCCGAACTATTTTGTTAAGTTCTAAAACGAGCGTATCCTCATCAATGTTAAATTGTTTACTGCAATTTTGAATATGTACATTTCGCTTTAGCGCGTCAGGTATTTTGGCTATGCTCTCTACCACACTTTTAATGGCCTCTGCTCTTTTAAGCGGATCTCTTCCCCCTTCCTCTTCAAGGATTCCAACCTTAAAGGAGATAAAGTCTTTTTCTTCGGCATCAAAATAGCTTTTTAAGGAAGAAGGATTCATCTTCTTAGAAAAGCTATCCGGATCATCTCCTTCAGGAAAGGTAATAGCCTTGACATTCATATCCGCTTCTAGGATAATGTCAATTCCTCTAAAGGAAGCCTTTATACCCGCATTGTCGCCATCATATAGAACGGTAATATTTTGAGTATACCGTTTGATCAGTTTCACCTGACTTTCAGTGAGTGAAGTACCAGAGGAAGCAACAACATTCTTTATACCTGCTTGATACAACGCGATCACATCAGTATACCCTTCTACTAAGTAGCAGTTATCTTCCGCCCGAATAGCTTGCTTAGCTTGTGCTATGCCATATAGTATATCACTTTTGTGATATAACTCTGTCTCGGGAGAATTAATGTATTTAGGTTGATTTTCTTTTTTACCAATAACCCTGGCTCCAAAAGCAATCACCTTACCCGTGATGTTATGAATTGGGAAAGTCACACGCCCTCTGAAACGATCATACTGCTTTTGATCTTTTCGAATAATAAGACCTGTTTTCTCAAAAAAGTCGAGATTATATTTCCCCTTGTTCGCCGCTTGAATTAACCCATCCCAAGCGTTTGTACTATAACCAAGATCAAATACCTCAATAACCTCATCTGAAAGTCCACGTTCCCTCAAATAAGAAAGGCCTATGGATTTACCCTCGTCGGTAGTTAGTAACTGATTTTTAAAGTAATCTTTTGCGAAATTTAACGTAATGAACAAGCTATCTCGCTCATTCTGAGCATTGATAAACTCTTCCGAAGGCTGGTCCTCCTCAATTGGAATTTGATATTTCTGCGCAAGGTACTTGAGTGCTTCAACATAACTTAGCCCATCAAGTTGCATTAAAAAACTAATCGCATCCCCTCCTTTGCCTGTACTAAAGCACTTAAAAATCCCTTTACTGGGAGAAACAAAAAAGGAAGGGGTCTTCTCCTCCGTAAAAGGGCTTTTGGCCTTATAATTTTGCCCCGACTTCTTGAGTGCTACAAAATCACCGATAACCTCAATAATGTCGACTCTAGTTTTTATTTCTTCTATCGTCTGCTGGCTAATCATAAATTAATTGAAGGACAAGAAGGTTACAAAACCCGGCATGTTGAAAAATATGTGCGCAAACTTAACTTATTTTGCGGCCAAATAGTTCATTGTATAACTAGCAAGAACATGAGCATTACAAAAGACATAGTGCTTCAGGCACTATCTACTGTAGAAGATCCCGATCTGAAGCAAGATTTGGTTTCTTTAAACATGATACAAGATCTTGAAGTATCTGAAAATCTTATCTCTTTTAGACTGGTATTAACCACGCCTGCTTGTCCGCTAAAAGAATTGATCAAAGGAAATTGTATTAAAGCTATCCAAGAGAAAGTAGGAGAAAGCGCAACCATCGATATCGATGTTACCTCATCGGTCACATCGGCTAGAGGTAACTCATTGGTATTACCAAATGTAAAAAACATTATAGCTATTGCTTCAGGAAAAGGAGGTGTCGGTAAGTCAACAGTATCGTCGAATTTAGCTGTAGCCTTAGCTAAGGAAGGGGCTAATGTTGGGCTGATAGATGCAGATATTTTTGGCCCATCTGTACCCACCATGTTCAACTGCGAGCACGAGCAGCCAATGCTCAAAGAAATTGATGGAAAAAACTATATTATTCCGATAGAGCAATACGGCGTTAAATTAATTTCCATTGGATTCTTATCACCTGCTGAAAGTGCTGTTGTATGGAGGGGACCAATGGCTAGTTCAGCATTCAAGCAGTTTATAGCGGATACAGATTGGGGCGAACTCGATTACCTATTAATCGATCTTCCTCCAGGGACCAGTGATATTCATCTTACTATGGTTCAGAACCTCCCGGTCACAGGAGCGCTAATTGTGACTACTCCACAAAAAGTAGCTCTAGCGGACGCTCAAAAAGGATTATCCATGTTTCAGCAGCCACAAATCAATGTCCCTATTCTTGGGATAATAGAGAATATGGCATACTTTACACCTGAGGAGCTTCCTAATAACAAATACTATATCTTTGGTGAAGGTGGTGGACGGAACTTTGCGTTAAAAAACGACGTTCCTTTATTAGCACAAATACCTATTGTACAATCCATTAGGGAAAGTGGCGATAACGGTTACCCGCAAGCCATGAAAGATGAAGTATCTTCGGAAGCGTTTAAAGAACTTGCTGCTGAAATGGCAAGGCAAGTAGCCGTTAGAAACGCGACAGTAGCAAAAACGAAACCGGTAGAAATCAAGTAATAATTATTGTGACTCCTGAATTAAAAGAACAAATCGAAAGTGCCTTAGACAGCATTAGACCTTACTTAAAAGCAGATGGTGGTGACATTCGAATAATTGAGCTCTCAAGCGATATGACACTTAAACTGGAACTCTTGGGGGCATGTGGCGACTGTCCAATGTCCGCTATGACGATGAAGGCGGGTGTTGAAGAAGCGATTAAAAAGTTGGTGCCAACAGTTAAGAAAGTTGAAGCAATTAATATGACTGCCCCGCAATCTCTCGTTTAAGATTATTGCGGAGTACATTATTTACAAAACGTCTTCTACTATGACCAAATCGCTCATCGCAGCTGTGTTAGTGGCTGTTTTTTCATCTTTATTTGGGCAAGATAAAATCTGTGGAAACGAAACTAAAGCAGACTTACAGGTTTCTTCTCCCTTTCATGCGCTTCCTGGGTTCGAGGAATGGCTCAATGAGAAAATCGTTAAAAACAGATTACGGTCAAGAGGTAATAGAATCTCTGCAGAAATTCTAACTGTCCCTGTTGTTTTTCATATTATTCACAACGGTGAGGCCATTGGTGATGGAGCGAATGTTTCCGATATCAAAATTCAAAACCAACTCGTCACACTCAATAGAGATTTTCGACGGCAAAATTTGGATGCCGACGAAACTAAGCCTGAATTTTTGAATGTAGCAGTAGATACAGAAATAGAATTCGTCATGGCGTCAATAGATCCAGATGGACGCCCAACCACGGGTATTATACGCACTAAGGGGCCACAAGAAACTTATGGAATTTCATCGAGTGACTTTGAACTGGCTGCCGAAATAAGCGGCTGGCCGCCTGAGCACTACCTAAACATTTGGGTTCTTCCAATTGTAAATCAAGGAAGGACTGCACTGGGAGTGGCAAAATTCCCTATTTCGTCAGATCCTGCTATATCAGGAAGTGATGCGAATTGGATCGTCGATGGTGTAATGGTTCGTTCTGAATTCATTGGGACAGACCCTGTTGGGTTCAGCCGTGGAAGAACACTAACTCATGAAATTGGTCATTACTTTGGTTTACGACATACCTTCGAAAATGGCTGTAATGGAAACGGAGATTACTGCGATGACACTCCTGCGATTAGTGGATTTACTAGTGGCTGTCCTTTAAATAAAAGTAGCTGTAATGGAGTTAGTGACGCCATGATTGAAAATTATATGGATTACACTGACGATGAGTGTATGAACACTTTTACAGTATGCCAGAAAGAACGTATGCGCACCGTTTTACAGAATAGTCCTCGAAGAGCCAGTTTACTAACTTCACCAGCGGTAACCCCACTCCTAACACAAGAAAATGATATAGCTTTCGGAAAAGTAATAAGCCCAACTAAAAACAGCTGTGATTATAGCTTTATTCCCAAAATTGAAATCGTGAACGTAGGGAGCAACATTGTTAGTCAATTTTCCGCAGAGCTATACGTCAATGATCTGCTTTATGATCAAGTTAACAGGCAAAGTGCCATTCCAAGTCTAGGAATAAGTCTAGTTACTTTCAGAGACTTAGACTTCATAAATGACACCACTGTACAGCTTGAGTTCAGAATCACTGAGGTCAATAATTCGGTTGACAACAATAGCACTAATAACACGCATCAAATCACTTTTTCTACACCTCAGGAATTAGATTATTTTGAAGATTTCTCCAATGCGGCCAACGTGTGGGGATTTGAAAGTAATAAATGGGACCTCTATGACAATGGTACCAACACTGCTTTAAGATTGAATTATTTCAACTCAATTTCAGCAGAATTTGGTAATAACGACGTTCTTTTATCTCCACCGATATGTATTGAAGGATCTCAATCTGTTGATTTTAGTTTTCGATATGCCTATGCGCTAAAACCGGGATCATCCTCACAAAAAATAGACATCTACATTACGAGTGATCGTGATCTTAACTTTTCCTCGGAAGACTATTTTGGAACAATATCTAATCCAACAGCCATAGCACTAGACAATGACACTCCTTATGAGCCAACAAGCAGCCATTGGCAAGAGTTTGATAATATTATCTTGGACGGCTTCAATGATGACGAATCTATACGCATAGCTTTCGTTGGGACAAATGGATTAGGTAATAACTTTTTCATTGATGACATTAGGATCGCGTCAACCAACCGACCCGACTTAGATGTCAAAATAAACGATGTAACTGGACTCTCTCAAGTATCCTGTGATCAAAGCTTAACGCCTCAAATTGAACTCAAAAACCTCGGAGCCAACACGATAACATCAGCTAACATCTCCATAACTGCCGATAACAGTCTTATTTCACAACAATTATTCGAAGGCCTTTCAATAGTTCCCGGTAAGCGAGAAACTATAGAAATCCCTATACAACTTAGCAGTGCTGCACTCCAGAATATTGAAATTAATGTCAATACTATCAACAACGAGCAAGATGAAGATATTCAAAACAATACGTTTAATCAGGTGGTGGTTGTAGGCGTTGGCAATACGGAAGTTATCCCCTTGGTTGACGACTTCAATCCTAACAACAATGGACTCAATAATGGACAAGCAGATTGGATTAGGTATGTGAACTCAAACACATACGCTTGGAGCGAAACTACTATTAACGGAAATCAGGCCCTTTCTCTATCAACAAATGAAAGTAAACCACAAAATGTGGGTTTTCTAATAAGTCCGCTGATTAACATCGCTAATACAGAAAACCCCGGAATCTCATTTAAATATGCTTATCGACATAAAGGCGACGTGGACAATGAATCAAAGCTAAGTGTTTTTATAAGTGAAGGCTGCGATGCAGAATTTGACGGGTCCATTTTCGAGTTAAGTGGTTTGGCTTTGGATTCTACCGTTAACAACGGAAATTTCGTACCAAATGAGATACAGGACTGGCATTATGTTTTTATACCTTTCCCTTCATTTATCAACCAAAACGTGGTTAGAATTGGTATTGAATTTCAAAACATCAACGGCAACAACTTTTATATTGATGATATAAATCTTCATGAAATTACTGGGCAACCTCCAGTACCTGTTTGGAACGAAGAGATGAAGATTCATCCCAATCCCGTAGGGCAAGGAATTAACAACAAGTTTATTGTAAGCTTTGCTTTACCTGAAAAACAAGATATTAATGTATCTATTGTAGACATGTCAGGAAGTGAAGTTTTCCAAGAAAACTATAGCAAAATCCTTAATCAAAGCATCGAAGTCGATATTTCGAAACTAAGACCCGGCGCCTACGTTGTTTTGGTGAGGTCAACTAGTCTCAATGTTTCGAGAATAGTGATAGTGGATATTTGATATTTATATATAAGAAACCGTAATATTACTGAATGAAAGTAGGGGTTATTTTCGGAGGACAATCAAGAGAAAGAGAAGTATCATTTGCTGGTGGAAGAACAGTTTTTGACAATTTAAACAAGCGTCTTTTTGAACCAGTGTTAATATTTATTGACAGCCTTGGAAACCTAATCCATCTTGATTGGCAATATATCTACAAGGGTACCATCCGAGATTTTTATCCTCCTACAAAATTACAGGAGCAGGATCCATCTCGTTTTCAACTGTACATAGAGTCATTTAATCGCCCTTATGAGGACAAAATAGACGAAGCTATCGCAGAAGTTGGCACTAAAGTTACCTTGGATCAGCTTGCTGGTATGATTGATTTTGCTTTTTTAGCACTGCATGGTCCATACGGCGAAGATGGTAACATTCAAGGTATGTTAGACTGGCACAATATACCGTATAGTGGTTGTGGTATACTTTCTTCGGCTTTAGGAGCTAATAAATTAGCCCAAAAAAGGCAACTTGAATCAAATGGTTTTGAAATCCCCAAATACGCAATGCTTGCGCGCGAGGATTGGATTTCAAACCCACTTCAACAATTCATTAAAATTAAAGGGCTATTTGGCAATCGATTCGTCATTAAATCTCCTAATCAAGGATCGTCAATAGGCGTTTCTATACTTGAAAATCCCGAATTTGCTGAATTTAAAGCGTCAATAAACCATTCCTTGTTTCGAAAGGAAGTTATCATTGACGTATGGAGAAAACAAGATCAGGCAGGCAGAGAGAAGTTTCTAAGTGAATTGGCGGATGTTCGTACGGGAATTGGTTTCCCGGTCTATTACAATGATGAAAAAGTGAATAAACCTGAAGACATTGAGTTTATTCTTGATAACACTACTGAAAAGACACTTATTTTCGAAACCGATTTCAACGAGGAGTATGTACTTATAGAAGAATTTATAGAAGGACGTGAATTTTCATGTATCGTTATTGAAGGTGAAAATGGAACTCCAGTAGCTCTTCCTCCTACCGAGATTGTGAAAAGAAGCGATATCTACGACTATCGAGCCAAATACTTACCTGGCATCAGTCGAAAGATTACACCCATCGACTTAAGTAAATCTGAGCTCGAGAAAATCTCTGAAGAATGCGAAAAACTATTCAAGAGTTTTCATTGTAGTGTATATGCCCGAATTGATGGCTTTTATGCGAACGATGGTAAAATATTTCTAAATGATCCTAATACAACTTCAGGTATGTTGCCATCGTCATTTTTCTTTCATCAGGCGGCTGAAATAGGGATGAACCCTTCACAGTTTCTGACTTATATTATCAGGACCTCGCTGTCAGAACGTATAAAAACCGGT
>CAYMST010000108.1:0-8186 GCA_964393115.1 uncultured Roseivirgaceae bacterium
CCCAATAAATGGATTGACAAAGTGAGCATTCTCCTTGGTGATGGCTTCGACAGTTGGTTTTTTATCCGGAGCACAGGAAAAGTTAAAGCCAAGCATGAGTCCAGCCGAGGCGACTCCCGAGATGGATAAAAAGCTTCTTCTAGAAATTTCGTTATCCATGATTTATTGCTTTAGAGGCTCTTTTAATTGCTTTCTTAATGCGTGGATAGGTTCCACATCGGCAAAGGTTTCCAGCTAGGGCCAGATCTATATCCGCGTCATTTGGAGTAGGGTTTTTATCGAGCAAGGCTACCGCCGAAATAATTTGACCTGACTGACAATATCCACATTGTGGCACTTGTTCGTCGATCCAAGCTTGCTGTACTGGGTGAAGCTTTTCATCGTTTTTAATCCCTTCGATGGTAGTGATCTCTTTGCCCACGCATGATTTGGTAGGAATCAGACAAGCAAATGTTGGTTGGCTATTGAGAAGGACCATACAAGCGCCACATTGGCCAAGTCCGCAACCAAATTTTGTCCCTGTAAGGTTAAGTTGCTCGCGTAGTACCCAAAGTAATGGTACATCTGCTTGGTCTTCTTCGATCTGATAGGATACTTGGTTGATCTTGATAGAGAGAGTTCCCATGAATTAAGTTTTGGTCGAGTTACTCTGATAATTTAGGAATTAAGTTAGTTGATTTTCTCCAAGTTAGGAGAGCGCTAACCTTTTTGTGATGTTTGTTTTACATTTTTTTACAAAAGGTGTCTATATCCGCTCTTTTTCAGGTGAAAAAATCTTGAGTAAAGTAATCTGGCGCCTAGGGTTCTGTTTTTCAAAACAGATATGGGCTTTACGTCAAACTTTGATATAGAATTTCAGTGTAATGTGAGTTTATTATTTTGTAAATAACGGTTTCACTCAAAAAAAATATTAATCTTAAATTTTCTCCATACAAAATACGCATAGGCAAGCTTAGTATTACTTGCTTTTTGTGTGGGGCGGAGTTTATACTATGAACAACATTTATTACACATTTAACAAGTATTTACGCTCTATTCATTAGTAGTAATGAATCTTGTTTGCCGAAAGTCAAACAGCAAAATGCATGAAACACACTTGCTTTGAAAAGTAACAAGTAAAGGTTGATTTCACGGAAGTATTTAATTTGTCGAAAAAGTACCTGGTCAACTACTAAAATTCATCTCGACTGTAGCAACCAGGATCTCGAGAAGTCTTGATAGCGTTGACACATGTACATTTATACTAAATCTAAACGTATTGTATTGCGTGATAGATAAAACGTTTTAAGTAATTGTTATACAGATTTGTTATGCTCAAAGTCTAATTCAGGACCTGATGTAAAATCTAGCCATACATAGTTCAAGCCAATTCCATTGTGGAACTATCTTATTCATTCCATATCCAATGGAATGAAATCCAATTTACATTCAATGTTTTTTCTGTAACGTTTGTGTGTATGTGTAATTGAGTTGCCTTTTGGTGATTCAATCTTCGGCCATAAAGCCGATTTCGTCAATAACCATCTCCTCTAAAATAATGTAATAGTCGAGCGCTATATTAGATTCACTAGTTACCAATTTGGCATGGACCATGAAGTGAGCCATGTTTTCCTTTTCCATTCTATAGGTAAACCGATCTGCAATGACCTCTCTGGAGGCAGTTACATTTTTCGGAAGGCCATTTTTCATGTCAATATCGAGTAGGTCTGCATATTGTGTAATCGCTGCTGACGTGGTCGCATTATTGAACTCTAAGATGAAAGGAGCAAACTTCTCAGCTGAAATCGTACTTTGCGCATCTTCCTGTAAGCATTTCTTGTATAGGCGCTTTTGATCACCATTAGCCAACTTTAATATACTAATACCGTTTGCTTCACCATATATTTCCGATACAAAAGCGTTTTTAGAGCCCAAGAGTTGAATGTAGTCCTCTCCAGAAGGCAATTCCGTGATTTCAAACTCCTCTATTTTAACATCCTCATTTGTAAAATTGTGAACAGATTTTGCCGACATTTCAACACCACGACGAAGTATTTCAAGACCAAGATCTTGTTGGTCTTTATCGAGAGAATTCCAAGTTACCATCATAATACCCAAATTTTCATAGATCAGCAGATTTCCACCTTTGCGGTGGCTCTTACTTTCACTAAGATATCAAGATGTTATGGAAGCTAAATATCAAAATCGGTTGATCAGGTGTTTTCTAAGTTGAACTGATCAAATATGACGACTTACCTATTTCCAAAGTGTATGATTTACATTTAAACGGGGTTAGAGAGGTTTAGGTTGTGTTTTTCTAATTTTTTTTTGATTTAATTGTGATATTTAACGTAAAAGGTCAATATAGTCATGAAATTATTATCACCTGTTAAGGTGTTTGTTTTATGTTAAATATAACTTTTCAAACATTTGTTTTGATCCAAATTATGCAAAACGTATATATACAATAGGTTTTTCCATTATAGGTCCTTTTTGAAGCGTTTACCTGAACCGAATGAAACTAAGGTGGTGGAGGTTATTTTCTTTAGAAAATAGTAGGTTGTGCCAAATCGTATATCGTTCTAGTACTTAGTCTTTGTCCTTGAGACGACGCTATTCTTCTTATGACATTGTGTCGCTTTAGAATTAGTCGATTTTGATGAATTGATAAATACCTAAAACGTACCTTTACCGAAACACTTACTATGAGAACGTTTTTGTTGGTTACTATATTCGCAGCACTACCTTTAATAACTATCTCCCAAATTCCTAGATTCAAAATAGCAATTGAACGTGATACGCTCATTAATGGTGACTCTGTTATTTTTTATGATGAAACATTAGTTGGTTTTCCAACTGATGGGACAGAAGGAGTGGATAGGGTTTATGATGCGATTAAGTTATTTGGAAATACCAGACTGCAGGTATATACCATTTTAAATGGTGCTCCTTACACTATACAGGCTTGGCCTCCAATCGATAAGGTAAGGTTTATGGAAGTAGGGTATTTGACCAATGAACCGGGGAATTTTACTTTTCAAGTGGTACAAAGAGAAGTTGACAAGACGTTTTCAATTTGGGTAATGGATCATTTTACTAACACGCTTGCGAATCTTGACACCGCAGGGTATCTTTTTAATACAGGAAATGTAGATAAAGTTAACCGGTTTACGGTATTCGTCACTGAGGCAGGTACGGACGTAAATTTATGGAATGGAGTAGTCTGGAGTAAAGGAGACTTGCCGGATTCAACTCAATATGCCTATCTAAGAGCAAACTTCAATACAGCTGCTAACGGAGAATTTTCTTGTTTGGACTTAGAAATTGGTGGTGGTGATACACTGGTTGTTGCCCAACAGCATACCCTCAAGGTGTTATCAAGACTTCATAATAGAGGTGACGTGCTGGTCAGTTCAGGAGGAAATCTACTTACTTATGACCAAGGGGAATTTTTAGGCAGGGATGTGTATGTTGCGCGAAATACGCGCTTTTCTGGGGAGCAATACAGTTTTGTAGGATCTCCAGTAGAGATGAATACGTCTATTTTGGGCAATAGCCTAGGGGACCCGGTTTGGGGCTACGATGAGACTGCGGATTTCGGTACAGATGAAGGTTTAGCGAGATGGGTTAATGTAATGGATTCGGTGATTCGCCCTGGAGTAGGGTATGCACAAGCTAGAAAAGATACTCTACTCTTTAAAGGGAAACCAAATACGGGAACCATAGAAGTGGCGGGGACATATACCGAAACTGGTGATGATGATACCGACGGCTGGTTTTTAACTGCCAACCCATATCCTATGGCCATTGTTGCCGATTCATTTTTGACTACCAACGGTTTGAGTGCCATCTATTTTTGGGATGACAATGGCTCCAATCAAGAAAGAGGTAGCAACGCCGATTATGTCGTAGCGGGGTTATTAGGTACGGTAGGTTCGGATAGTAGAGCAGGAAACGGTAACCGATTCAATGGAAATATAGGTGCCTGTCAGGGTTTTTTTGTACAACTTTCCAGTAACGATACGACCATTACATATGAGGAAAGTATGAGGAGCATCGGCAACAATAGTGACGATAACTTTTTTAGAACTTTAGATAAAATAGAAAAGATAAAACTCCAACTATCTGGTGATAATCGTGTTTCGGAAAGTTTAGTTGGCTTCGTTCAAGACGGAGATTTTGGTATAGATAGATATGATGCAACGCATCTTGCAACTGGTGAGTTTTCAATAAAAACATTAAGTACGGTTGGTCGCACGTTGGCCATACAGGGTTTACCTTTACTTAACGGATCTTCCATGAGGGTTCCTGTAAGTGTCTCTTTAGGGGATGAAAAGAATGCAATGTTGTCTATCCACCCAGCAAACATCAAGGGGTATGACTATTATGCGGTGTCCTGGACTGACCCATTTTCGAGAACTAGAATTTTCGCGGATGAACCTGTCGAAGTTAGTGGTAGTTTTGATTTAGTCCTTCACCCCAGTAAACCTTCACCATCTAAGGTAGTAGATGTGCAAATTTTAGTAAATGATCAAGTGATGACTATCAAGGTTCCCACCGAATATCAGACGTTTCGGTATACCATCACAACACTTTCAGGTCAAAAAATTGTAAGAGACATATCATCCTCCAATCGCGCTGAATTGGAACTTATGGATGGTGTTTACATTGTCTCACTTCAATTTGGCGACAAAAGCTATTCTACCAAGGTACTGATGAGGTAAGTGTCAGTATAGGGCCTATGTATTGCGTCAGTGCTATTAATTTATGATATCATAGAATGACTTAGCGAACGCATTCGAATCAAAGGCTGTCTTATCATGTGTCAATCCCATACGGACTACTACTAGCTTTTCGGTAGGAAAAATAAATATACGCTGGCCGTGATACCCTCTACAAGTAATGGTATTAGTAGGTAAATCAGGGTATACTTTTCCTTTATTAAGCCAAAAATGGCCACCATATTCTCCATCAGAGTCAGGAGCTGCTGCAGTAATGAATCTCATCCATTCCTCTGAGATCAGCCGTTCGTCATTCCAAACTCCGTCGTTAGCCATTAACCAACCAAACTTACCCCAATCCCGGGTTGAAGCCCAACCATATGATGATCCTACAAAGTGATTAGATGCATCCGTTTCAATAAGCAAAGAACTCATTCCCATTTTTTGATGGAAGAGTTGATAGGGTGCCAATAGGTAATCATAATGCGTAGGAAAATACTGTGCTATGGCTTTGCAAAGTAGGGCCGTAGTTCCAGTACTGTAATAGAATTTACTTCGCGTAGGTTGTACCAATGGTTGTGCGAATACAACTTCCGCCATGTCATCTTGTTTGTAAAGCATTTCAGTCACGGCACATACACGATCGTATTCTTCTTCCCATTGTAGACCTGTTACCATATTAAGTGCATCCCGATATTGGATGTAATGACGGTCATCATTTTTCCAGGCTTCAACGGGTATTTCATCATGAAGCCCTAATAAACTGTCCCTTGCCATATTTGCCATTAGCACCGCGGTCAGGCTTTTTGTCATGCTCCAACCGGGGAATTTAGTGTGTTTGGTGAAGTTATGAGCATAGCGCTCTGCCACTACTTTACCTTTGTATATGGCTACCACTGCTCTCGTATTCTTAGTGTTAACTTCTGGGTTTTCTTCTTGAAATGCTTTGTCCAGCGCCATATCCATCTGCCTTTTTTGAGAAGCTGTTAGCAGATCTATCGAGTCAAAAGCCGCAAAATAATGAAGAACGGAATCTGCGATTTCTTCGTCAAGCAAATCAAAGTCCTGTTGGCGGACTTCGCTTACTTCTTTTTGGTTCACCAGAGCACATCCAAGCCCTTCTCGGTAAACGGCTGTTTTGGGGTATAACCCATAAAAATCACTGGTTACAGTTTTGTTTTCGTAATCGACTTGACTAGAGGCCAGATCGGTTGGAGGAAAGCTCAGGTCTTCGTCAAGAACTTGTTTTTCGCTCATATTGGCCAAGAAAATACATGAGCATAGATTTTTCGCTGCATATCCATTGAGAATAGGGAGTTTGGGATAAATGGATAGCCTGAAGTAAATGCCAGCGCCTATCAACATAACGATAACAATGGTGAAAAATCTTTTCATAGATGTAAGTCGCAATAATGTATATTTTACCAAACGGAATTTAAAAGTGTTCGGCTAAACAAAAAAAGGAAAGCTCGAAAGATATTCGTTAAGTATTCTTTTTCAAACCGATTAAGGCTTGCTCTTCAAAAGTTTTTGGGAAATCTTCCACCTGTTCGAAGCCTAGTGGAATGTCACGACCGTCATAAGGAATGTGGGCTGTTCCAAATAGATAATCCCAAGTGCTCAAGGTAATGCCGAAGTTTACGCCATACTTCGAAGGAATATGTTTGGCGTGATGCCAGATGTGCATTCTAGGGTTGTTGAAAATATACTTGAGAGGTCCGATGTCAATGTTGAGGTTCGCATGGTTCCAGTGTCCAACTATCAAAGCGAAAATGTGAACTATAAAAAAGTCATCAATCCCAAACCCGATCATAGCGATGGGGATATATTCAAGTCCTCTATATACAACGTTTTCCATCCAATGATACCGTAGGTGTGCGGCAAACCCCATTTCTTGCACACTATGATGTACTTTGTGAAATTTCCATAATGCGGGGACTCTATGTAATAATCGATGAATCCACCAATGAATAAAATCTCGGGTGATAAAGAGTACAAATAGCTGTGCGAAACGCGGCCATTGCTCAATATGAATTGATACAATGTTGGTGAGTCCAAAAAGAGAAAGGAAATCATTGAAAGCATTTACAAAAACATCAAAAGCGGCGTTGAATATGACTAGGCTAAAAAGGAAAAAGTTGAAGAACATATAGAATACATCTAGCCAAAAATCTTGACGAAACCTGGACTGCCTTTCACGCCATGGCTTTATGGCTTCCAAACCAAAAAAAATCAGTGAAATCACTATCAGAAACCAAAAGTAGTTTTCCCACCATGGCTTATAGCTATAGTCGAAAGTTATTTCTGAAAGCAAGTAATCGGCGTAGCCTTGATATGCCCGAAGTACAATCTCCCAATATTTTAAGATGATTTCCATTTCCAGTCAAATGTAGAAAAATATTAAGGCTAACACTGTGATTAAGGTCACGGTTTTAAATCAGTTGAGATGGAATATTATATTTGCCACAAAAAAATAGCAGTTGTCGTATGAAGCTTTGGCAAAAAGAAAAGAGCGTTGATCAAATGGTGGAGAAATTTACCATCGGTAAAGATAATGAGCTTGACCTACTACTGGCACCTTTTGATATACTAGGGTCAATTGCTCACACCCAAATGCTTAGCACCATAGACTTATTGGAAACTGCGGAGTTGACTAAGATTAAAAAAGAGCTTTGTGCGATCTACAAAATTGCTAGTCGAGGTGAATTCGTCATTGAGGATGGTATCGAAGATGTCCACTCCCAAGTAGAGTTGATACTAACCCGTAGCTTAGGAGATATCGGAAAGAAAATACACTCGGGTAGATCACGAAATGACCAAGTGCTTGTAGATCTAAAACTTTTTGTTAGAGCTGAAATAGAACGTCTTGTAGAAAGTATCTCCGAACTTTTTAAGCTGTTGCAAACACTCAGCGAGGAGCATCGAGATAAATTGATGCCAGGTTATACACATATGCAAATCGCGATGCCATCATCGTTTGGTTTATGGTTTGGCGCCTATGCAGAGAGTTTAGTCGATGACTTAATTCAGTTGCAAGCGGCTTTTAAAATGGTGAATAAGAACCCGTTAGGATCCGCTGCTGGCTATGGCTCTTCTTTTCCTTTGGATCGTGAGATGACAACAGACTTACTCGGCTTTGAGACACTTAACTATAATGTAGTGTATGCTCAAATGACCCGTGGTAAGGTGGAAAAAGCCGTTTCTAACGCTATGGCTTCAGTGGCTGGTACTTTGGCGAAACTCTCTATGGATGTTTGCCAATATATGGGACAAAACTTCGGTTTCTTGACCTTTCCGGAAGAGCTCACCACTGGATCTAGCATCATGCCTCATAAGAAAAATCCCGACGTCTTCGAGCTTATTCGAGCTAAATGCAACAAAATTCAGGCTTTGCCAATGGAGTTAGGAAATATCCTGAATAACCTACCTTCAGGTTATCATCGAGACCTTCAGATCCTAAAAGAAAGTTTCATGCCAGCGTTTGAG